>DASWHT010000098.1:0-9793 GCA_036398075.1 Binatia bacterium
ACCCTAGCAGGTCGAAGTAGAAATGCCTGCTGGCCTCCAAGTCCGACGCGTTGAAGCCGAAGTGGCCAAGGCGGCGAATTTTGAAAGGGCGGTGCCAGGCGACTCCGCCCACGTTGTACTTGGTCATGTTCGATGCGGCCATGGTGGTTTCTCCCCGCCTTTTCTTATTTCTTACCTTAGCTCTTGTTGCGATACGTTAACGCGGTCCATCTAGGCAATCCAGCCCGACTGGCTGCGCGCCATCGAGCGGCGGCTGAACTCACCCTCTCTGAGATGCCGATACCACAGCCACGACCGTCGTCGCAAGAACAGCGCGATGAATCAATTGCCGCGTGGCAATTCATCCAATTCAAACCAGCCGTCTACGATAGAGTCGCGCCGACAAAAATAATCGGCCTCCGGGCAAGCGATGCGTCACTTTTTAGGCGGGCGGAGAAAGAGGCTCAGAAAGGCCGAGGCGAACAGCAGGCCGATGAAGATACTGAAGGAAAGCGAATAACTCTGGGTGAAGTCGAAGAGGAAGCCGAAAAAGGGCGCTCCGCCGGCGCTGAAGGCATGGGTGAGGAGCGAGCCCAGGCCACGAATTTTTCCCAGCGAGACGCGCCCGAAATAGTTGGCCCAGATCATTTCCGCGAGGACGGAGGTTGCGCCCATGCCGATGCCGTAAAGAAAAAAACCGGCGTAAAGCGAGGGCAGTGCTGGGGTGGAGAGGGCCAATAAAATTCCCATGGCTTGAATCAGAAACTTGGCCATGATCAGCCGGGCGATATTTGAGCGCTCGGCGAGGAGCCCCCAAACCATCGGCGTGCTGAACTGCATGAACGCGATGATACTCATGACCAGCGCCGCCACCAACTCTGGATGGCCTTGATCGCTGACGAAGGCGAAGACATGAAGGTTCAGTCCGCTTACGCCGATATGGGCAACGCCGAAGGTGGTGACGATGAGCCAGAAAGCCGGCGTGCGCAGCGCTTCACGGCGGCTCCAGGCGACATCGTGGAGCGCGCTCGAATGAGCCCTGGCGGAACCCGCCTTTTTCACCGGCGCTTCGTTCTCGATTTGCGCGCTGGAACCGTCGGGCAGGAGCCCCATGTCTTCCGGGCGGCGGCGCATGAAAAGCCAGGAAGGGCCGACAACCAACGCCAGTGTTAGCAGGCCGAACAAGACCCAAGTGGCGCGCCATCCCATGTTTACGATGAGCGATGCTGCCAGCACTGGCATGGCGACTTTGGCCAAACCGTGCCCCATGCCGGCCAGCGCAAGGGCGCGGCCGCGCATGCGCACGAACCAGCGCGAAATTGTGACGTTCACCACCATCTGGCCCATGAGCGCATCGCCGGGACTGACCAGGAGCCATCGCACCAGCATGAACTGCAAAAAACCCCGCGCCTGGCCGAGCAGCAGAAACCCCGTCCCGCAAACGACTCCGCCAGCTGCCATCAGCCACCTGCCGCCATAGCGGTCCAGCAGAGGACCAACGACCGGCGCCGCAAGCGCTCCTATGAGTATCTCGCCCGTGCGGATGAGCGAAAAAACGCCGCGCGAAACACCAAGGTCGCTCGACAGCGGTTTTAGAAACACGCTCAGCGTGCTCGATATCGAGAACGCCGAGGCGATGTGAGTGAGAAAACCGACGGCGACAATCGTCCAGCCGTAAAAGTACTTCGACTCATGGGTTGTTTGCGCCGCTCGGGTAGAAAATCGCACGTTCCCGTTTGTATCAGGGATCGAAGCGACACTACAAGGCGATGATTGAAATCAGTAAAGATTTTCCGTTGGTGCTGAGCGCGTCGCAGCACACCGAGCAGTAATTGATTAGCCGATTTAAGCTTACCCGAATTTTCTGTGTTTCCCGAAATGCCATTTTGGCCAATTGACAGCCCGGACGCATCTTGATATCCGGCGTTTGGAGGTCCCCAATGGCTCAACAAGAAATGGCGTTGATTGTCGGTGCCGGGCCAGGGCTCAGCGCGTCGCTGGCAAGGCTTTTTAGGAAAGAAGGTATGCATGTGGCGCTGGCCGCGCGCAACGCCGGAAAACTGGACGGCTTAGTCAAGGAGATCGACGGCCGCGCCTATGGCTGCGATGCGAGCAGCCCAAAGGATGTGGCAAGCCTATTCGACTCGGTCGCCAAAGAAATCGGCCAACCCAATCTGGTCGTCTACAACGCGAGCGGTCGCGTGCGCGGTCCGATCACGGAACTCGATCCCGATGAGGTCCGCAAAACGATTATGATTACCTGTTACGGCGGATTTCTCGTCGGACAGGCGGCCGCCAAACGGATGCTCAAAGCCGGGAACGGAACGATACTGTTTACCGGCGCTTCCGCGAGCGTCAAAGGGTATGCAAACTCCGCCGCCTTTGCCATGGGCAAGTTGGGTTTGACCGGCCTGGTACAGAGCATGGCGCGCGAGCTGCAGCCGCAGAATATCCACGTCGCTCAGGTGGTGATCGACGGCGGCATATGCGACCCGACGCGGCCGGAGCGCCTCACGGCGCGCGGTCCCGATGGCTGCCTCGACCCCGACGCCATCGCGCAAACTTATCTGCACCTGCACCGCCAGCATCGCAGTACCTGGGCATCGCACGTCGAATTGCGGCCATGGTCGGAAAAGTTTTAAAAGAAAGTGCAGTTTTCACGCCTCGATTTCCACTCGATTTCGGCCATTTTGTTTTGCTCGATACATAGCGCTGTCCGCCCTTCGCAGACAGTCTTCGGCGCCAATGTCCGCCCATCTCAACGTCGCGACTCCAATACTGATGGTATAGCTGATTGCGCCGGCGCTCAGAGAAAGCCTGCTGTCTGCCACCGCGCGCCGGAGACGTTCGGCTAAACGCGTGGCGCCGTCCAGGCCGGTGTCGGGCAGCAACACGGCGAATTCTTCACCGCCGATGCGGGCGAAGAGTTCCGTTTCCCTGATTAATCTTTGGCTGGCGCTGCAGAACGATTTCAGTACTTCGTCGCCCGCCGCGTGCCCATATCGGTCATTGATCTGTTTGAAATGATCGATATCCAACTCGGCGATGGACAGCGGGGTCCGGTAGCGTTTGGTGCGGGCGAATTCTTGATTCGCCCGTTCGAAAAAATATCTTCGGTTCGCGATTCCAGTAAGAGGATCGTGGCGCGCAAGGTCCCTCAGCGCGGCCTCCGTTTGTTTTTGCGACGTGACGTCGTGGAAAAACCAGACCCGTCCCAGATACTGGCCATCGTCGCCACGCAGCCCTGTGGAGTGGCGCTCCAGCGTTCTGCCGTCCTTCAACTCAATCTCGCAACGATCGTTCATTTGCGGGTTGTCGTATAACTCCCGCACTCGCCCAAGGAAGGCCTGCGGATCCTTCGCGCGTTCGACAACCGTGAGCAAGATCGGGTCCTCATCGGCCCCGATGGCGGTGCCGGGCTCGAGTCCACGCAGGCGGTCGCTCGGAATCCGCCATATCTCGACAAATCGACGGTTGTGGGAAACGATGATTCCCTTGTCATTAACCACGAGAATCCCGTCGGGTGATGCCTCGTTAATCGCTCGCACGAGCGAGCTCTGAAATTCATGATCGCCCGCGTCAGCCGACTTGGCCGGCGCATGGTGTCGGCTTGTGTGATTCGACATGACTCGACTCCTCATCTTGCGTTGAGGCTTTGCATAATGAACTGATTCCGGGTAATCAACAACGCCCCACAGATTTGGTATCGTCGAATTCTAGAAGCGAGCGATCGTGATCAGCAAGTATAATGCGTGACCCAAAAGCCGCTGTTTAACCCTCATCTTGCTAAATTCATGGGGGCGTCGTATTAGATAGGCGAATTCAATTCAGGAGGCCAAAATGCGAAAGCGAGCACTTCTCGTCGTCTGGGTTCTCACCGCTGTTTCCTATGTCGGATTCGGCGGGGATGTCTATGCGCAAACGCCGTATTATCAAGGCAAAACCATAAGATTGATTCAGGGACGCGAGGCCGGCGGCTCGGGAGACACAAGGTCGAGAGCGGTCATACCCTATTTGCGAAAACATATTCCAGGAAATCCCAACATCGTCAGCGAGTTCATGCCGGGCGGTGGCGGTCGCAAAGCGGCCAACTACCTTTTTAGCTCGACTCGACCGGACGGTCTGGTCTTCGGACATGTCAGCAGTGGTATTGTAACCAGCGCAGTCCTCGGTGAGAGCGGGGTACAATATGACCTCGATAAATTCAATTGGCTCGGCTCGACGGATAGCGCCTTCCACTATGTATTTTTTATTAGAAAACAGTTGGGGTTGAATAACTTGGAAAAAGTCCGGGCATATTCGGGGCTGAGAATCGGCGCAACGTCCATTGGCCATACCACTTATACCTACGGGCGCACGTTTACGTGGCTGCTCGGTCTCAAAGAGACCAAGTTTGTCTTAGGCTATTCGTCTCTGGAAGTCGATGTGGCCATTGCGAACGGAGAGTTGGATGCGCGCAGCAACAATACCGCTGAGGCGCTGCGGCGAAACCCCGATGCGGTAAAAAAAGGGCTGTTCGATTTCGTCGCCATCTTGAAAATACCCAGGGAAGACAAGGAGCCGGCGTTCGACCATCTTCCTGAACTCGATAACTTTGTGAAATCAGAAAGGGAGCGGCGGTTCCTTAATTTAATGCGTTCAACCAGAATGGTCGGCACGCCCTATATCATGCCTCCGAATACGCCCAAAGAGCCGGTGCAGATTCTGCGCGAGGGAATGAAGAAAACCTTTCAAGACCCCGAGTTCCGCAAGGAATTCAAGAAGCTAACGGGCGACGATCCCAGTCCGCTGATGCCGGAAAGCCAACAAGAAATCATCAGGTTGATACCGCGCGACGCGGAGACAATTGAACTTTTCAATACAATCAACGGCAACAAGCCTTTGCCGCCGCGTTAGGTTTGGTGTAGACCGATGCAAAAACGCTGATTCAGGCAACTATCAGCATTACGCTGCTTTAGCGATCGAGTATTGCGGACGATAGCCGCGACGTTTAGCGCCGGCGAAGGGTTCGCGCTCAAGCAGTTCCGGACTATTTTATCCTTCCTGCCCGCTTGCCATATCCGGCTTATTGCCAAGCGTTACGGGCAGAACGAAGGTTTCACCGCTGCGGAAAATAGTGAGTTTTAGTTCGTCTCCGGCCTCGGTTCCCCTAATGATGCGCAAAACTTCATTCGGTCTGTCCACGGCGGTCTCGTTGACCGAAAGGATAACGTCCCGGGAAAGGACACCTGCCTTGTCGGCCGGCTGATCCGCTAAGACCGAGCTGACCAGTACCCCCCTTAAGGGTGATAGCCCCAGGCGATCGGCCAATTCGAATCGCAACTCCGAAAAGGTTGCGCCCAACCAGCCCCAGAGAATTTTCTCGCCGCTCACGAGCCGGGGAATTAGCGCCTTAATAACGTTAATGGGAACGGCAAATCCGATGGTTCCTTTCTCTGACGCTAGAGTCATCATACCCACGACATGGCCCTTCATATTCACTAGGGGTCCCCCACTCTCGCCCGAATTCGCGCCGGAGTCCACCTGTATATGGTCAAAAGCAGCGGACCTCATCTGGGGTTTTCCACGCCGGCTAACTACCCCCAAGTGCAGAGAGCTCTCAGTGCCAAAGGGATAGCCAATAGAGCCGACTAACTCTCCGACTTTGAGAACATCAGAATCGCTCAGCGCCAGGACCGGGAACTCTTGTTCCTCTTTGATTTTAATGATTGCAAAGTCAATTTGGGCATCCATCGCGACGATCTCGCCCCTCAGGCGCTGTCGATTCGCAAGACGGATCTCAATATCTTTACCTTCACTAACTACGTGGTGAGCCGTCAGGATGTAGCCCTGAGGATTAATAATGAAGCCCGAGCCCCGTGTATTGGTCGGACCCACTCGGATATGAACCACAGCTTGTTGCACCTTCTCTGCGAGTCGTACAAAGGCCTTGCTCAATCGTTCGAGATCTGGATCGCTTTCACCATGGTTTCCCGAAAGCCACAACGGATTCGATTGCGATTGAACCTCCTGCGTCAGAACAAGCGCTGCGAAAAGCGCGCAAAGCGAAACGCTGGGAGAAAAAATCTTCCGTTTCATTTTCTTCCTCCGCTCTAAAGCGTCAAAGGATGCCGTAATCTTACTGCAACGGAAATGCCACGAGGTCTTGAGAATAATTCGGCAATTAGAGGTATAAATGAGAACTGATGGCGGTCAACACCGTGTCAAAAAAACGACACGCCCGGTTATTTTTGATCACTCAATCTTATTTCGGGCGTAGCGCGAATTCCGCGTCGAGGTTCGAGTTGACACACCTCGCCGGGCGATAGTATGAGAGCTTAGCCGCCCAAGGGAAAATCATGAAGCAGGAATACGCTATTATCGTTCATGAAGCACTCAAGGAATCTGGAATCAATTTCGTCGCATACCTGCCGGACGATCAGATTCATGACGCGCAGAAACTGATCACGGAAGATAAGGCCATTACGACTGTAGGGGTAACCAACGAGGGCGAAGCCGTGGCAGCGTGCGCGGGCGCATGGTTGGGTGGCGCCAAGCCGGCCTTGCTTATCGCCGACTCGGGATTTCTCGTCGCCACCTGGCCGCTGGCATCGCTCTCGGTTTCCTACGGCATTCCCATGTTGATCATCATCGCCCATCGAGGGGAAGTCGGCGACCGAGCCAACTGGCGCTTTATAACCTACAAGTTCACCACGGAACCAATTCTTCAAGCGCTGCAGATTCCCTATGTGCGAGCGAGCCGTCCCGAAGAAACCAAGGAAGTGATCATGGGCGCGAAGCTGTCTACTTTTCTGTGGCAACACCCGGTCGCCGTTCTGCTTTCCGGCGAGGTGCTACGCGACTAAGGAGCGTCTCATGACCCGATATGAATGCCTCAGCCTTTTGGCTCCCCTGGTGAAGGACGACGATCTCGTCGTGACAACCCTCGGCTGGGTCGCGGGCGAATGGTTCGCCTTGCGTCACAAAGAGTCGAATCTTTATCAGGTCAACATGGGGATGTGCACGCCGCTTTGTTTAGGCCTCGCGCTCGTGCTGCCGCACCGCCGCGTGATCGCCATTGAGTCCGATGGCAGCGTGCTCTTGAACATCGGCGCCATGACGACCCTGGCCAACAAACGGCCAGCGAATCTGACCGTGATTGTTTTCGACAACCAATGTTACATGGCGACCGGCGGGCTGCCCACGGCCACCGCGGGTCCCACGGATTTAGCCGGCATGGCGAACGCAGCCGGCATTGAAAACTCCTGCTCCGTCACCTCGCTCAAAGAATTTGAAAACGAAGCGCGGGCAGCGATTCAGAGGAAGGGGCCGTCTTATATCGTCGCTAAAGTCGAAGCCGCCGGCAAAAGGATGAGCACGGACATGGATGGCAAAGAAGGCAAATACCGATTCGTGCGCTACATCGAGAAATCAGAGGGAATCAAAATCATCGGCACCGCTGCGAAATGAATTTTTCCGCCGCGAATTCTTCGGGTCCGCTATTGGCCCTTTCGGAATCCCGAAAGACATACGCACGACGCAGCTGTTTCCACGCCCTTCAATGCTCAATCATTTTCGCGTCTATTCCTCTTCCAACTCGGGATAGTGGCGAAAAATGCCTTGCTGGTTGAACGCTAGGCGCCGCGGTGAGGATAAATAGGCGGCGATTCGGGAGCGCGCGATAACGCGATCGTGTAAAGCAATCAGCCGCGGGTACTGCGGTTCGAGTCTCGCTATTGTCCGGGGGAAAGCATAACGCAATCCCTCGACCATCTGGAACAGCGATAGATCGACGTAGGACAGTTTCTTGCCTAAGATGAAGTCGCCGCCTTTGGAATTGTGTTTGAGGATTCTTTCGAAGTAGCCGAGAAATTTGGGCATCCGGTTCGCGGTGAAAATCGCTGCGCGCTTTTTGGCCTCGGCGGTTTGCTCCTCGTAGTATAGAGCGTTGCCGAGCGGATGATGGGTGTCGTGGGCTTCATGCAGCCAATCGGCAATCGTCAGTTGCAGTTGATGCGCCCAGAGCCGGCTTGCTTCGTTTATCGGCACGAGATCGAGGCGCGGCGCAAGGAACTGGAGAATGTTGGCGGTCTGGGAGATCAGGAGCTTGCCGGCTTTCAGAAACGGCGGGGCAAACGGCGGACGTGCTAAAGACGGATCTTCAAGAAACTTCATGATCCCGGGACGGCCAAAGTTCGGAGCGCGGGCAACGTCGACGTAATCCGCGCCGGCATCTTCCAGCGCCAGCCGAATGAATTCGCCGCGGCCCTGAATGGATGGTTGATAGTAGAGTTCATAACGCATGGGAGTCCTCCTGCAACTGGCCACCGGTCGTTGACAGACTTGCACAAACGGAGAAGTTGCTCAACAAAAATGATCCCTGTCAGGCGCAGAGGACGCGGAGGGGAGAGCCTATGAGTTGGCAATCCGCTGAAGAACCTGAAACAAGGACGCCGCCGATGGAGACTGCTGCCGAGCATTCGCATTGACTTACTCGGGTATGGTCTTGTAAAGGTCGAGCATGTTGCGGGAGCCAAGGAGTAGGGGCAGATGAAAGAACCGGCCGGGGTGTGCAGCGGCCGCGCCACGACAAGGAGAAAACGATGCTCGAACTTTATCACGGGACTACATCCGTCTGCGCCCAGAAGGCGCGGCTGACCCTGGCGGAAAAGGGGTTGGAATGGGAAAGCCACCTGATGGCCTTGAACGGCGATCAGCTCGACCCCGCCTATCTGAAGCTCAACCCGAATGGCGTTGTGCCTACCCTCGTCCACGATGGCAACGTGATCGTCGAATCCACTGTCATCATGCATTACCTCGACGACACCTTCCCGGCGCCGCCGCTCATGCCGCGCCAGCCGCTCGACCGGACGCGAGCCCATCTGTTCAAGAAGCTGATGGACGAATACATCCATCCCGCCTGCATCGTTTTCACTTTCGCCACGGCCAACCGCGCGCCGCTAGCCAGCCTCTCGAAGGAGCAGCGCGACGCCCAGCTCGCCAAGGCGCCGCTGCAACGCCAGTCCGAATACAAGCGCGCCGCGGTGGAGGAAGGCCTCGGCTCGCCCATGGGCAAGGAGGCGACCAAGAGTTTTGAAAAGCTGCTCAAATGGATCCAGGAGTCTACCGAGCGGGGCCCATGGCTCGCCGGACCCGACTTCTCCCTCGCCGACATCGCGGCAACCCCCTACGTGGTGCGGCTTGAAATGTTGAAGCTGTCGCGCATGTGGGACAACAAGCCCGGCGTGGCCCAATGGTGGGAGCGGATCAAAGCCCGCCCGTCCTACGAGAGCGCCATCGGGAAGTGGCTGCGGCCGGAGGACATCGCGCGCTACGACAAGCTCGCCGACCCCTGGGCCAGCGTTAGCAAGAACCTCGCGTGAGAAACTCCAAGACGAGACTCAGATCGGCGGGGATGCTAAGGTCGCTGCGATCGCCAAAGCAGCGGCAAAATGATTTTCAGAAAGGAGACCGGACAATGGTAAAGCAAGTGGAATTGTTCAACGTTCAATACAAAGAAGGCTCGCTGGAGCCCAAGACCGCGGAGCTGATCAAGTTCGCAGTCAATTTGGCCATCGATCATAAGCATGGAGCGAAGCTCCATCTTGGGAGAGCGCGCGAAGTCGGCGCCACTGAAGACGAAATTTGGGAGGCAGTCGCCTACGCCATGCGACCCGTGGCGGCTAAAGTGCGAAATTTCGCCAAAGAAATCGTTGCCAAGTAGTTAGCGGCCGCTCGGTGATTAATCGAAGTTCACCGCGATGCGCTAACGCACTCGCTCGGCGACAGTTAACGATGCCCCGGCCCGATAAAGTCGCGTCAGAGACGGGTCGTC
>DASWHT010000099.1:0-3889 GCA_036398075.1 Binatia bacterium
AGTGCGTTTACGAAGATGCCTATATCTTGAACAATGAGAAGAAAATTTCCAGCATGAAAGATCTTCTGCCAGTTCTCGAGGCCGTGGCGAAAACCGGCAAGCCGTTGCTGCTTATCGCCGAGGAAGTAGAAGGCGAAGCGCTGGCGACGTTAGTGGTCAATAAGATTCGCGGCACGCTGAAGGTCGTCGCCGTCAAGGCTCCCGGCTTCGGCGACCGGCGCAAAGCAATGTTGGAAGACATCGCCATATTGACCGATGGCAAGATGATCGCCGAGGAACTGGGCATCAAGTTGGAGAACGTGACGATCAAGGATCTTGGCCGCGCCAAACGGATTATTATCGACAAGGACAACACGACCGTTGTCGAAGGCGGGGGCAAGAAATCGGCCATCGAGGGCAGGATCGCACAGATCCGCGCGCAGATCGACGAGACCACTTCGGATTATGACCGGGAAAAACTGCAAGAGCGTTTGGCCAAGCTCGCCGGCGGCGTCGCGGTGGTGAAAGTGGGCGCGGCGACGGAAGTCGAAATGAAAGAGAAAAAGGCCCGCGTCGAAGACGCGCTCCACGCGACCCGTGCCGCCGTGGAAGAGGGCATCGTACCGGGCGGCGGCGTTGCGTTGATTCGGGCCTCCGCGGCTCTGGCCAATCTGCGGGTATCGGAAGATGAAAAAGTTGGCGTGCGGGTTGTGCAAAAAGCGCTCGAGGAACCGCTGCGCTGGATCGCCAGCAACGCGGGCGCCGACGGGTCGGTTGTGCTAGACAAAGTCAAAAACGGCAAAGCCTCTTTCGGTTTCAACGCCGCCACCGAGGAGTTCGAAGATCTGGTCAAGGCGGGAATCGTTGATCCAACCAAGGTCGTGCGCACCGCGCTGCAAAATGCCGCATCGGTTGCCGGTTTGCTAATTACGACGGAAGCGATGATCGCGGATAAGCCGGAGAAGAAGAGAGATATGCCCGCGATGCCTCACGACCACGAGGACTACTAAGCAGATTGGTTTGTTGGCTGATGCAAAAAGGGCGCTTGGGAAGCCATGCGCCCTTTTTTATTGGTACTTTCGCTGAACCTTTCAGTGAATCACTAAAATCCGGTAACGTTAACACCGCTTGTTTTGAGCGGAACGTTTCTGGTTCTTACACCGTAGGGTGGGTTGAGCCCTGCGATACCCACCGGATTTGAGAGCATTGTTTCGGCGTTCGAGTTCCTGGTCTCGGGTTGACGTTATACTCAGGATTCGACGCTAAGTAGAACGGGTGGGTTCTTCGCTACGCTCCTTAACCCGCCCTAGATACTGCTCTCACGGTTGTCAAAAACTGCAATCGATTGGGAGTGTTTTTGAGCAAATCTTCGCCTATGGTTCGTGCTGTTGGCGGCGTTATAAGAATGGAAAAGGGGAAGCGCTTGGCTTCCCCTTTGTTCCGGTTTGGCCGATTGAAGCGATTAGTTCAAGCTTATGGCGATCTGTCGTGGCTTGGCCTCTTCGGCTTTGGGAACTTGTACTTCAAGTATCCCATCCCGATAGGTCGCTCTGATGCCGTCGTGTTTCACGGTTTGCGGCAGGTAGAAAGATCGAGAAAATTTACCTGCAACCCGCTCGGCCCGGTGGTACTGGACGCCATTGGCCGGCTCTTCAAACTTTCTCTCGCCACTGAGCGTCAAGGTCCCTTCGCTCACTTCCGTTTTGAGGTCCTCCTTTTTCATCCCGGGCAGCTCGGCGCGAATGAGATACGAATCCTTACTTTCCAGAATATCCACAGGAGGATACCAGCCTCCAGTGGTGGCACTCTGTTGCGCCCGTGTCCGACCGAACATGTCGTCGAACAAATCATTGATCCGGGACTGAACTCTGTTCACACCCTCAAATGGTTCCCATCTTACTAATTCCATAAATAACCCTCCTTGCACATTTTTCGTTGACACAGAAAAACTAAGCACCGCATCCATGTCTGTCAAGCCCCGGTGTTGGTATTTCAAGCGCGACTTACAGTCGGACGGGTCTTTCTATCTCATTACGCCAATTGCACGGGCTTTCTTCGTCTTGGAAAATAGCTCTTCGTGGTGCTATGAAGTAAATGCTTCGGCGTCAGGATAGACCTGCTTCTCGATCTGTAGCTTGGCTATTCTTTAATAGGCCAAACCCAAGCCGGGTCTGCCGGGACGCAGTCGCTACGGAGGTTAGTCATCATGCCTAAGGAAACCATTAGATTTTCGCGCCGTTCCGGTTGGTTTTACTTTTGGGCTGTGGCAGCGGGTTCTTTGATCACGGTTTTGATCGCGAAGCAATCCTGGATCGGTGGCGCTTCGCTCAATGATCCGCGGGCCGCAGCGCGAGCGGTGACGGCGCGCGGCGAGCTTTTCACCGACGAGAAATCGACCATCAGTTTATTTAAACAGGCGTCTCCTTCGGTGGTGCATATCACGGCAATCACGGTGCAGCGGGATTTCTTTTCGCTCAACCTTTATCAAATTCCCGAAGGCACCGGGTCCGGATTCGTTTGGGACACAAACGGCAACATCATCACCAATTTTCACGTGATTCAAAACGCCGATGCCGCGCAGGTGACGTTGGCCGATCAATCTGCCTGGAAAGCGCGCCGCGTCGGCGCAGCGCCGGACAAAGACTTGGCGGTCTTGCGCATCGACGCGCCGGCGAACCGGCTCAAGGCGATTCCGCTGGGAACGTCGAAAGACCTGCAAGTCGGCCAGAGAGTTTTTGCCATCGGTAATCCGTTTGGTCTCGACCAGTCTCTGACCACGGGAGTAATCAGCGCGCTGGGCCGGGAGATCGAGTCCGTGACGCGCCGGCCAATTCAAGGCGTCATTCAGACCGACGCCGCGATCAATCCGGGCAACTCAGGAGGACCGTTGCTCGACAGCGCCGGCAGATTGATCGGCGTTAATACCGCTATCTACAGCCCGTCCGGAGCGTCGGCGGGGATCGGCTTTGCGATCCCGGCGGACACGGTGAATCGCATCGTGCCCGAGTTGATTCGTTACGGGAAAATCATCCGGCCGGGATTGGGAATTCAAATCGCCGAAGAGCAGATCGCCGAGCGGCTCGGCGTGCCCGGCGTATTGGTCGTCGATGTCATCGCCGGAAGCGCGGCCGCCAAGGCCGGCATCCGTCCGACGCGGCGCGAAGCTTCGGGCAGCGTCCGTCTGGGCGACGTCATCACGGCCGTCGACGGCAGGAAGACGGAATCACCCAACGAACTATTTCTCGCCCTCGAGAAATACCGTGTCGGCGACGCCGTCAACGTCACCTTGCTGCGCGACGGCAAAACGGTTCAAACCAAGATAACTTTGGAAGCCGTACAGTAGTGAGCACTCCGCATGGAGCGGTGCGATCGGCGTGGCCTACAGCGGCTTGATTTGCACCTTGCGGAACTTCACAACGCCCCTGCCCCACTGAAGGGCGATGGGCCCGCTGCCAAACTTGCTGTCCTGGACATCGACGGTCTGGATGCCGTTGAGCAAGACGGTAAGGCGCGAGCCTTTTGCCGTGATCTCATAGGTGTTCCATTTGCCGCCAGCCTTGGGCATGGGTGATACTGTGGCGATATGCACGATGGCCCCCGTGCCGAAAGACGGGTCGGGTCGCCGGTCGAAGATATTCGCCTCATAGCAACTCTTATCCGTAATGTTTTTCGGATCGGCGCAACGCATGTAGATGCCGCTGTTGGCGTCGTCACTGACCCAGAACTCGACCCTGATCACAAAGTCTTGGTACGAATTCTTCGAAACCAGAAATCCATGGGTCGATCTTCGCCCAACGGCTATTTTGGCTTAGGGACGGCGCTGGATAATTGGCGAAATTTATCGTAATCATGCTCCATCATGGCGATGGTTTCCGACCTTTTGCATAAGGTGACCTTGTTTCAGGATCTC
>DASWHT010000100.1:0-6074 GCA_036398075.1 Binatia bacterium
GCGGCAACGAGAACATTAGTATCAATGACGATCTGTGATGTGGGCACGGCCGCATGATAGACAGGACCGGCGATACAAGCAACTGTTACCTATGAAAAACAACGCTACTTTCTTCTCATTTTTGTATTTCGTTCCACAAGAGACTTTCGCGACCAGATGCCGTGCGTCAAATTTTCTCAACTGGTCGGAATTTACGTCTTAGCTGTCGGAATTTTAAACTGGCCAAGGATCCCACACTCGATTACCCTAAACCGCTCCCAAATCGCGACTCGATTCAACTATTCACCATGAAACGTCCCAACTGTCCTCTTAGTTTTATTAGCGATAGATTTTGTCGATGAACCCGCTTTTATCCAGCTCGCGCACGAGGCTTTCATCCACGAGGTCTTCGAAGCGAAGCTGCATGCCGGGTTTGCGGCTAACCGCCTCTTTGATTTGCACCTCCACGCCAGGTCTCGTAACCAGCGGCACGCGGTCATAGAGTTTCGCGCTGGCGGTGTAGGCGGCCTCTAGATAAGTTTCATTGGTTTGCCGGCTGTATTTGGAGACGATCCTTTTGCTCTCCTCCTTGCGGGTTTTGAAAAAATGCATGGCCTCGATATGCGCCATTATCACCCTTTTCACCGTATCCCGGCGGCGCGACAGATAGCTTCGCGTCGTCGCGGCGCAAATGAAGGGGAAATCAAACGGCTTGGGAAAATCCGCGACGCTAATGAGAATCCTGAACGGCATACCCTGGGTTAGGTGAATAATCCCCGGAGGTGACGGGAAGCCGGCAATCTTCCCAGTGCGAAACGCCGCCGCCCGCTCTGTCGAGCCGCCAACCTGCATGATCAGAACCTGCTTTTCAGGCTCCATTCCCAATCCTCTAATTAACGCCCGCGCAGCCACGTCGGAGGCGCTGCCGATCCGGCTGATACCGATGGTTTTGCCTTTGAGGTCCTCCGCGGATTTGATCGATTCCTGGACTACTAGCTCGTAGGGCAGAGAATTCAGATAACAAGCCACGAGGACAATATCGGCGCCGGCCACGACCGCGCTGGCCACCCCACCTCCCGATGCGTTGGCGACGTGCACATCTCCGGCCACCAGGCTCGACACGCTGGTTGTCGTGCTCGGAATGAAAAGCAATTCAGCATCCAGTCCGTGTTTCTTATAAAAGCCCCGGTCCTGCGCCAGATACCAGACGCCATTGCTGCTCTCCAGGGCGCTGTGAGCTAAACGGATCTTTTCCTGGCCCAACGCCCCTTCCGGCAACGCGATACAGGCAGTCAGAAAAATTGTACCGCACAATAAAGAAATCCGTGGAATTTTCATACCCCCTCCCCTGGCCGAAGATTGAAAATCGAGAATGGAACATGGAAGATCGTCATTCTCTATCCTATATCCTCAACGGCTGGCTATCTCGCTCGTGACTCATTTTCAGCATCCAACAATTCAATTACTTTAGCCGCCCCTCAGCGCGCAACTCCTGCTGTGCTTGCTTCAGGAGCCGGTCGTTACGGAAAAGACGATAGGCATAGTAATGTGTCGGATCATTGTGGAATTCTCACTATGATATTTCTAAAATCATCTGACTTTACCGAGCGCCGAAAAAATTTCCTCACAGGCTGTTCAAGAAGGTCTCAGATGCGAGGCGCGCGCGTTCGCAAGATCGAGGATTGAGGATCGAGAATCGCCATCTTCTATCCTCTATCTTCGATCCTCAATGATTTCCGTGAGCCTTTTTCAACAGCCTGTTAACGTTTGCCTTCCAATTCTTCCTTAACTTCGCGTATGAGTTTCAAATAAAGAACCTTTTCCGGCGCCACGTCTTCTTTGATTTTGAGCGGCGCTTTGACGTCGAATTCCATCAGCGCTTTGATGCCTTGCGCCGACGGCAAGCCTGGAACCCCATCGGGGATCGCTTTGGCGAAGCGGCGAATGCCCTCGATCACCAGCGGGCGACTCATGTTTCCCATCGGGATTTTTTTTATGGCGATATCCGCGGCCTCCTCCGGCTTTTCACGAATAAACATGAGCGCGCGCGCCATCGCTCGGAGCCACCTTTTTATGTCATTCGGGCGTTCCGCAATCATTTTATCGGTGGCGACAAAACCTTGGAACGGATATGGAAACAAATCGCCGACGAAAGCGAGGGTGCGCAAGCCCTCCTTCTCGCCGAGCAAGGATTCGTCGGCGTTGACCACCGCCGCGCTGAACGCCCCGGTCTTGAGCGACAAGATCGTCATCGACGTGTTGCGCGACGGCAACGCCACGCGGGAAATGTCGCGCCCTGATACGCCTTCGCGTTCGACCAGCATTGTGATCAACGCGTCCTGCGTGTCGCCGACGGTGCCGATGGCGACGCGCTTGCCCTTGAGATCGGAAATTTTCTGAATGTCCGCCGCCGCCAGTAAATACCATGTAACCTTTTCCGTCTGGAACATGATGGCCTTGATCGGCGCGCCGCGCAGCGCCGCGCGCATGCCCGAACCGCCGGCGCCGCTATAGTCGACATCGCCGCTTACGATAGCAGCGATAGCGTTGACCCCGGGAATAACGATGGTCTGGTTTTCCAGGCCCTGGTCGCGGAAATAGCCCTTCACTTCGGCCACCGGCAGGCTGAGATAATTGATCGTGGCGCGCGGAATGGCGGTTCTGACTAACTCCGCAGCGGCATTGCCGGCAAGTAGGAGAAACAGTAAAACGGCAACTAAAATTCTCATGGCGTGAATCCCTTTAGTTCTCGGCGGCTACTCGAACTAGATCTGATTCCACGGTAAGATGCCCTACGGGTCGCCGGTATGAGCTTTATCGCACTGTATAATCGCCGCGCAAGAGGTTGTTTTGCGAGCTCGAGGTTTATACTATTTTCGCTGAGCCGATCCGCGCAAATAGCGCTCTAAGGCTCCCTCGTCGTCAGGAAGGAGTAACAAAATGATCGTCGTTTCAAACAGGCTTCAAGTTGCCAAGGGTCGCGAAAAGGATTTCGAAGAACGTTTCGAAGGGCGGGCGCGCTTAGTCGAGAATATGCCGGGCTTTATTCGGCTTGAAATCCTGCGTCCCATCAAAAGCGATTACTATATCGTCCTGACGCACTGGGAAGACGAGGCCTCTTTTCGCGCCTGGACCGACAGTAGCGAGTTCAAAGAAGCGCACCGCAACCGGCCCCCGGCGGAAATCTTCGCCGGACCCAACGTGTTTGAAATGCATGAGGTCATTCAACACGCCGAAAAGAAACGCTGACTCGGGCAAGACAAAATCCCCAGTTAAGTTGCTTTGCGAACGCCCGGCCTCTAATTACCTTCTCCCTTGAGGGAGAAGGCAAGGATCCCTCTCCCGCAAAGCGGGCGAGGGAATGGTCCGCTCGGCCTCGCCAATTATTCCACTGTCACTGCCAGTTGCCTCTCGCCTCATGCCTATCACAGAGCGTGATCACTTCCATTGCAGAATCGTGACCTGCGTGGCATGATGTGCCGGCCTCGACCGCACGCGACATGCCGCAGAACAACGACGCCAGCCGTTCTCCATTCCGCCATCGCGACTTTCGGATTTTCTGGACGGGCTCGTTTTTTTCCAGCGTCGGCAGCCAATTCACCACGGTTGCGATGGCGTGGCAAATCTACGAGTTAACCCACTCGCCCTTCCAGCTCGGCCTCCTCGGACTGGCTCGCGCTCTGCCGCAAATTGTTTTGTTGCTATTTGCCGGACTCCTCGCCGACGCGATCAACCGCCGCAAGCTCATGATGTACACGCAGACGGGACTCTGCTGCGTCTCGGCCACACTGGCGCTGCTGACATTCTCAGGCAGAGCATCGCCGCAGCTGCTTTACCTCGCGACGATGCTGCTCGCGTTATTCAGTTCCTTGGAGCAGCCCTCGCGCCAGTCCCTCATCCCCAACCTGGTGCCGCGCCAAGATTTGGCGCAAGCCCTCGCCCTCCATGGCACCCAGCGCTATGTTCCGATGATCGCCGGGCCGTCGCTTGCGGGCGTCGTCTTGGCGCTCTCGGGTCCGGCCACCTGTTATACAATCGACGCGTTGTCGTGGCTCGCGATGCTGCTGGCGCTATCGCTCATTAGAACCGAAATACCGGAGGGCGGGGGCTTACGGACGGTTTCGCTCCGCTCGCTTAGAGAAGGGATCGGGTTTGTCTGGAAACATCGGATTATAATGCCATTGATGCTATTGGACTTCGGCGCGACTTTTTTCGGCAACACGCGCGGGCTGTTGCCGATCTACGCGCGGGATATTTTATCCGTCGGCCCCACCGGGCTCGGCGTGCTCTATTCCGCCCGAGCCGTCGGTTCCGTTGCCGCGGCCGCCGCCATGAGTTTTTGGGGCCCGGTAAAACGCAGCGGACTGTGGGTGCTCGTCGGTGTCGGCATCTATGGAATAGCGACGGCTTTATTCGCTTATTCCGGTTGGTTCTGGTTTTCCTTGTTGATGCTCACCTTGACCGGCCTCGGAGACACGATCAGCTCGATTCTTCGCGGCACCATCAACCAATTGCAGACTCCGGACGAATTGCGCGGCCGGATGTCTTCCATCAACGCCATCTTTACCATGAGCGGCCCGCAACTTGGCCAATTCGAAATCGGCATCATCGCCGCCTGGCTCGGCAGTGAGATGGCCGCGCTGACCGGCGGGCTGGCGTGCTTGGCGATTCTGATCTCCGTCGCCGCTGCTTTTCCCCATGTACGCGGCTATCGAATTCAATCGGCGCTCGCCCCCTAGTAGAGTTGAAGGATGAGGAAGGCGACAGGCATTAGGCAACAGGCACTAGTTCCGGAACCCTCTTCTTCTGGGACAGGTAGAAACGTCTTGAACGGCTTGAACGATTTAAACGTTTTGAACCAAGGTCCGACGTTGAGCTTTGAACCGCGCCTCTGACGAGGCGCGCCCCTTGACAGCCCCGCTGAGCCAGCAATATGATTCCCGCTATCCGGTCTGGCCCGGAGAATTAAATAACGGCCTGTCGTTCGAGCCGGAAAGGAAACCACTGGTATGGAAGCAGTCTCTGAAGTGACGAACAGCCGCACGCCTAGCGAGCTGGAAAATTACTTCGCGAGCTATCGCGATCTGCCGCGGGAGATCATTGTGAAGCATGACTTACTGCGCGTCGGTCATTGGTTCACGGACGCGGCGTTGGAGCTGGCGTCGAAAGCGCTGGTGAAATCCTACCGGCTGTTTTCCTACGATCTCATGCCGATGAAGGACATGAAGCGCAAGGAGCACCGCAAAACCCCCGAGTGGTTCACCATTCGCCGCGGCATGTACGGTCTCAGACCGGTGAGCATCCAGACGACTCTCGACTCCAGCTCGCCCTACGTCATCGACGTGGTGGATGGACAGCCCAGGCTATTTCTCCACGGCCAAGAGATCTGCGAGGTCCATTTCCCCAAGCCTTTGAAATACTACACCCGCAAGTTCGACGACGGCACCGCCTATCACGAGATCATCGCCTTCGGTTATTTCGTCACGGTCTTTCGCAATTGCCAGTACTGGGGACCCGACGAGGAATGCCGCTTCTGCGACATCAATTACAATGCCCGGCAGATGAAAGAATCGAAGGACTTCACTTTCAACGCGCCGGTGAAACCGGTCGAATACATGGTCGAGGTGGCCCGCTCCATAGAACAAGACGCCAGCGAAGAAGTCGGCTTTGCGCCGCCCATCGATTTTCTCATCACCGGCGGCACGATTTTGAAGACGCTGCACGGCAAAGACGAGTTGGCTTTTTACTCGGAATATGTCTCAGCGCTCAAATGGGGTGGGCGGCGGCGTTTTGTTAATTTACAAACCAATGCCCAGGACAAAGAGACCATGAAACGCTACCGCGCCGCGGGCGTCGATTGCCATCACTCGAATATGGAAGTGTGGGACAAACGGCTGTTCGAATGGATCAACCCCGGGAAAAACCGGCGCGTGGGCTGGGACGGCTGGGTCCGAAGCATGATCGACGAGGTGGACGTGTTCGGCGAAGGCAACGTGCGTCCCAATTTCGTCGGCGGGGTCGAGATGGCAAAACCCTATGGATTCGAGACCATCGAGGAAGCGGTGAAGTCGACCTCGGACGGCGTCGACTTCATG
>DASWHT010000101.1:0-4555 GCA_036398075.1 Binatia bacterium
ACGGCGCTGCCGCTCTTGCCGCGGCGCATGCGCTGCAATATGGCGCGACTCACATGCTGAAAGGGGATGTCCAAATAGCTGCAGATCTTGTCGCTATCACGGATGAGCTTTAAGAGCGCGTCGTCAAGGTAATTGGGGTAAGCATATAGCAATCTGATCCACGCGATGTCCCCGACCTGATCGAGGTCCCGGAGCAAGCCGTAGAGCGTCGTGCCATCCTTGCGGTCACGACCGTAGGCGGTGAGATCCTGGGCGATGAGGTTGATTTCCTTGACACCGCCTTGGGCCAAAAGTTCGGCTTCTTTAATTACCGAATCGATGGTGCGGCTGCGGTGTGGACCGCGCAGCTGCGGGATGATGCAAAAAGCGCATTTATGGTCGCAGCCCTCTGAGACTTTGAGATACGCGCTATAAGAAGGCGTCGTACGCAGGCGCGGCGTCAGATGGTCGTATAAATAAGCGGGCAGGCCGACGAACTGCCGGCGGCTCTGGTCGGCTTCATGGCGGCGCAAAATCTCGGCGATGCGCGGCACTTCGCCGGTGCCGATAAAGAAGTCTACTTCCGGCAGCTCCTTGGCGAGTTCGTCCGAATAGCGTTGTGACAAGCAGCCCGCGACTATGAGTTTTTTGACTTTGCCTGCTTCTTTCAAGCGGCCAATTTCCAGGATGGTATCGACGGATTCAGCCTTGGCGGCATCGATAAATCCGCAGGTATTGACCAGCACGATGTCCGCGCCGGCGGGATCTTCCACGAGGTCAAAGTTGTTTTGCCTGAGCAGCCCGGCCATGACTTCAGAGTCGACCAGATTGCGCGCGCAGCCGAGGCTGACGATGCTGAATTTTTGTTTGATGGAGTTCACTGGCCCAATTCCACGATGTCGGCGCCGTTGGGAATTTGCAGCTGAAAGAGGGAGTCCTTAATGCCGACACCTTTGCGCATCTCTGCAAAGCGCAGGGTAGTCAAGTTGCCGGCGCCGTCGCGCACGCTAACCCAGAGTATGTCCGAAGTATTCTTACTGACGCCCATGTGAATATCGCTGTAGCCGCCCGCGTCCCCTTTGGGCTCCAGGCGCAGGATATACTGGCTCTCTTCGGTGGCTTTCAATGTCGCATTGAAATCCTTTTTCAGATTGCCGAGCCCGAGTAAAAATGACAGCGGAATATCGGTGCGAAAGGCATTCTTGAGCGGGCTCTTGATGATTTGATTCTGTTCCGGCTGGTAAAAATAGAGGTGTTTGCCGTCGGCCAGCACAAACTGGCCCTTCGGCGTATCGTAGCGCCAGAGCATTTTTCCCGGACGTTTAAAGGACATTTTTCCCGAGGCTTTTAGCGACCGGTTGAGCGATTTAACTTCGGTTTCCTGGCGAAAGTCGGCGACGAAATCGACAGTCGCATCGTAGTTTTGCTGTAGCCGATCGACTATGGCGACCGAGCCGCCACTCTCCGCCGCCCGCAGTGGAGTACAACCCATCGCGGCTGCAATTATCAGCCAAAACCCGCAGCTAACTACATGCCACGTTTTAGTGGGCCGCTGAAAAAGTTCGCGCTCGCCCTGAGCGGGTCGAAGGGTGAACGGATAAACACTTGAACTAGTGGCGATTGTCCCGTTCGTCCTGAGACTCTCGAAGCGCGACAAAAGGTTTTTCAGCAACCCGTCAATCGTCGATTTTCTTCGCATAAACTTCACGCGGTTTGGCGCCGTCCGCGGGACCGATCACTCCGTCCCGTTCCATCTGCTCGATCATGCGCGCCGCGCGATTGTATCCTACCCGTAATCTGCGCTGAATCATAGAGATGGACGCCTGCTGGGTTTCAGCGATGATGGCAACCGCTTGGTCGTACATTTCATCACCTATTTCGTCGGCCGCGGCGGCCTCAATATCTTTTTTAATTTCGAAAACTTCGGGCCGGTATTGAGGGCGAGCCTGCTGTTTGATGAAGGTCATGACTTTGCGCACATCCTGGTCCGATACGAAGGCGCCGTGGACGCGGGTCAGCCGCGCGGTGCCCGGCGGCAGATACAATAAATCGCCATTGCCCAGGAGCCGCTCCGCGCCTATGGAATCAAGAATCGTCCGCGAATCCACCCGGGAGGTCACCTGAAACGAAATTCGCGCGGGGAAGTTGGCTTTGATGAGCCCGGTAATGACATCTACGGAGGGACGCTGGGTAGCGAGGATCAAATGAATGCCGGCGGCACGCGCTTTTTGCGCCAGGCGCGTGATGTATTCTTCGATATCTCGGCCCACGGTCAACATCAGGTCCGCAAGTTCGTCGATGATGACGACGATTCGCGGCAGCCGTTCATGCACCAGCGGCGCATCTTTAGCGAGGTTGCCGCCGATTTCGGCGCTATCCTCGCCTGGCTCTGCATCACTGAGTTCCACCACCGGCTTTCTCGCCGTTTCTTTCTCAATAGTGCGATTATAATTGTCGATGTTGCGCGCGCCTTTGTCTCTCATTAAACGGTAGCGCCGGTCCATTTCGTCCATGGCCCAGAAAAGCGCGGCGGCCGCTTTCTTCGGGTCGGTAACCACCGGCACGAGCAGGTGTGGGATATCCTCGTACACCGTGAGTTCGAGCATCTTTGGGTCCACCATGATGAATTGGACGTCCCGCGGCGTCGATTTGAAAAGGATGCTCAGAATCATGGCATTTATCGACACCGACTTTCCGGTGCCCGTGGCGCCGGCCACCAGGAGATGGGGCATACGGCCAAGATCGGTGACAAAGGGCATGCCACCGATGTCTTTGCCGAGCGCGAGGGTTATTTTGGAGTCGGAGCTTTGATAGGCTTCGCTTTCGATCACTTCGCGCAGACCGACGGTTTCCCGGCGCGCATTGGGGATTTCAATGCCGACCACGGATTCACCGGGGATTGGCGCCAATATCCGCACACTTACGGCGCGCAGCGCCATGGCGAGGTCATCCGCTAACAAGACGATGCGCCGCACTTTGACGCCCGGCGCCGGTTTGAACTCATACATGGTGATGACCGGCCCGGGGCGCACCGCGGTGACTTCGCCATCGACGCCGAAGTCAGCGAGTTTTTTTTGTAGAATCAAAGAGTTGGCGTGGAGCGTGTCTTTGTCGATCTTGAACGGTTCGGCTTCCGGCAGATCGAGCAGGTCGGGCGGCGGCAATTTATAGCCCTCGCTCATCTCGGGCAGTTTAAATTGTTCCTGCGCCGCCGCCGTCTTCTTGGCGATGCGCTTGGCCGGATCCGGCTTGGGCTCTTCTTTGACAACGATGGGTGGCGGCGTGTAATCGGGCCGCTCTTTTCTGAGGTTTGCGCCTTTGCGCTTCTCGCTCTTTTCGCGCAGCGCTTTCAATTGCAGATTGATGACCGGTACAATGGAATTTTTCAGCTCCAGGGAGTGCTTGCGCGCCCGTTGCCAAATGTCGAGCAGCGAGTATTGGGTGAGGAGCATCACCGAAAGCAGCAGAGAGACCAATGTGATCAAAGTTGCGCTGAAGCGCCCGAACCAAGGCACGAGCATGGTTTCTTTGAGAAAGCCGCCCACGATACCGCCGGCGTCGCGGGCGTTTTCTGAATCGGCGATGATACTAATTAGCACGGCGATACTGATGAAAAAGACGCCGTAGCCAATAATTTTTGCGAACGGGACCGCCTTGAAACTGGGCTGGAAGAGCCTGTAAGCCGACAGTCCCAAAAATGCCGGCAGCAGATAGGCGGTGAGGCCAAGTCCCTGAAGCAAAATGTCCGCCAGGTAAGCGCCTACGAAGCCGCCCCAATTGTGGGTGCTCGCCAATCCCGACGGCGCGTTAAATGACCGGTCGCGCATGTCGAAGGTGAAGAGACTGACCAATATCAGCAGCGCGCTGAAAGAGATCACCACGGCCCAGATTTCGCGATTGAGTCGACCTTTTTCCATAATTCACCGACCGTGATGGTTAGCGGCAAGCCCGGTGACTAGGGAGCCGCTGATGAAGATTCACCAGAGCAAGATAACCGCCGAAGATTGAAGATAGAGGATAGAAGATGGCGATTTTCGATCCTCGATCTTCGATCCTCCATCCTCGATTCTCAATCCTCGACCCTCGATTCTCCGTCAACGCGCCAACTAGGGATTACGTCTCGATAATATACGGGAGCACCACGGGATGGCGCTCGAGTTTTTTCCTGAAGTAGCGCCTGAGCGCCTTGCGCACTTCTTCTTGGACCTCCGCCGGGTCGGTGCGCGTTTCCCGGTTAGTCTCGTTGAGCGTCTCGATGACAACCTTGCGCGCCTGTTCCAAAACTTCCTCGCTTTCTTCGGCGGCCATGAAGCCGCGCGTGATCAGGTCCGGCCCGGTCACAAGATCGCCCGACTGTCGGTGAATCCCCATCACGACGAGCACCATGCCGTCCTCCGACAGGTGACGGCGGTCGCGGATCACCACGTCGCCCACGTCGCCGACGCCTTTGCCGTCGACAAATACCCTACCGACCTGCACCGGTTTGATCTTGCGCGCGCTGTGCGCCGTTAACTCCAAGACGTCGCCGTCTTCCATGATGAAACAGTTTTCCTCCGGTATACCGACATCCTGGGCG
>DASWHT010000102.1:0-14122 GCA_036398075.1 Binatia bacterium
GGCAGCCGGGAGAGATCCTGCGACCATCGGTATCGAAGGTCGTTTGGCTATCGGTCGGCGACCGCCAGACGAATGGATTAGCGACGTTAAAGCATGGAAACAACTGGGCGCAACCCACCTCACGGTCAATACCATGAAAGCCGGTCTGGCAACCCCGAGCGCCCACACCGAAGCCGTCCGCCGCTTCCGCGACGAAACGGCCTCGGTCTGGTAGCTACTCTTTATCCGCCACCCTCGGCCTTCTATCCTCCAGCTTTAATCCTCGATCCTCTATCCTCATCCTTCGGCCTGCCTCCTTCCTTCACCCGTCCTCGCACCGCCTCGAACGGCTCGCCACCGTCAGCCACCGCTGCGCGGATCACGCTGATGGTTTTGTTCAAGTCATTGCCTTGCGTTTCGTACAGCGCCTGAAAAAGCCGTAACTCTTTAAAGTAGAGCAGATAATGAACCATGACGGCGTTATTCAATGGTTGCTTGGGAAAGTTGCGAAAGCGGTGCGATGGGTTGCCCGCGACCCGACCCGCCCACCGCTCCTTACCCTCGGCAAAAACTTTGTCGCGTTCGCGAAGCTTTTCCGACAACGGCATTTCCATGCCGTAGAGGCTTGTCAGATCGGCGCCGAGCTGTTCGATAAAGGCGGAAAATTCCAGCTCCTCATCCCAGGCCTCCAGCGCGCGGCGGTGCTCGGCGCTGCCTTCGCCGAATTTGTCCCGGAAAAAATCGATGGCGGCGCGCCCGCCGACGAAGTTGGCCATACTTTCATTAAATGCGCCGGCGCCCTTGATGTAGAGGGTATTGTGAAACAGCTCGTGAAACACCACTCCGGCGAGAGTTATTTTGTCGTAACGCAAAAGATGCAAGAGCAGCGGGTCGTCGAACCAGCCGAGGGTGCTGAATGCCGCCGTGGAGCGGATGTTTGTGTCATAGCCGGCGGTTTGCAGCTCGGCGGCGGCTAGGTCGGCGTCCTTTTTCGAAAAATACCCCTTGTACGGCACCCGCCCGACGATGAGAAACCACCAGGTATACGGCTTTAACTCCGTCCTGGGCGCCGCGGTAAGAACGAATGACAGATCGGGCCGGTCGACATAAGAATAACTGGAATAGCTGCCGCCGACGTTCATATTGAGCACGTCGCGGGCGTACTCCCGCACGGCCAGAACGAGTTTGAGTTTTTCTTGCGTGTCGGCATTTATCTCCGGCTTTTGCAGATAATCGGCAATGGGTTCCCGCCGCCACAGGATCATCCCCTCTTCGTAGGCCGCTCTCAGTACATAAAATGGCGAACAACCGGAAAGCCCTGAGCCGATGAGCGTAACGAGAAATAGGCAACCGAAAAACTGGCGGGCTGATTGGCGGGTCGAAGATCGAGAATGGAAGATCGAAAATCGCAATCTTCTATCCTCCATACTCAACCCTCTATGGCCGCCTGGCCTGTGCGGCCTTTTCAGCAGCCCGCTAAGCGGTGAACTTTTGCGCCGGCTCATGGCTGACGAGCTTCAACTCTTCCCGTTCGTACTGTAATTGATAGAGACGGTGATAAATACCGCCCCGCGCCATCAGTTCGGCGTGGGAACCCACCTCGCGCACTTCGCCATGGTGCAGCACGATGATTCGGTCGGCATTGCAAATCGTCGAAAGGCGGTGCGCAATCAATAGACAGGTGCGCTTCTGCATGACCTTTTCCAGCGCGTCCTGGATCAGCGCTTCGGTTTCGCTGTCGACGCTGGAAGTCGCCTCGTCCATGACGAGAATCTCCGGTTCGAATACCAGCACACGGGCCAGTGACAAGAGCTGGCGCTGCCCGCCGGAAAAGTTGCTGCCGCGCTCGCGCACCAGAGCGCCAAACCCATCGGGCAGCCGCCGGATAAAATCCTCCGCGTTGGCCGAGCGCGCCGCCGCCTCGATGCGCGTCATCGGCACATTTGGCTCGCCCAGCGCCAGATTGCCGCGCACGTCGCCGGAAAAAAGAAAAACATCCTGGAGCACGACGCCGATATGGCGCCTGAGCGCCTGGAGGTCCCACTGGCGCACGTCAACCCCGCCTACTTTGATCGAGCCCTGCTGAATATCGTAGAAGCGGTTGAGCAACCTGATGATCGTGGTCTTTCCCGAACCGGTGGCGCCGACCACGGCGACTTTCTCACCCGGCGCGATTCTGAACGACACGCCCTTGAGCACCGGGTCGCCCGGCTTGTAGTGAAACCAGACGTTGTCGAAAACCACTTCGCCGCGAAACGGCGCGGGCACGACGGCGTTCTTCGGGCTCTCGATCAAAACCGGCGTGTCGAGCAGCTGAAAGATTCTTTCCGCCGAGGACATCGCCGATTGCATCACGGCGTACTTTTGGCTGAAGTCGCGCAGCGGCACGAAAAACCGATGGAGATATTCTTTGAATGCCACCAGCGTGCCGATGCCCACCGCGCCGTGCAGCGCTGCGCCGCCGCCGTACCAGAGCAGCAGCGCGACGCTCACCGAGCCCGCCGCTTCCACCATCGAGTAAAGCGCCGCTTCATAGAGATTCGATAGGTGATACGCGTCCCGGTGCGAAGAGTTAAGATCGTCGAACTCGCGGTAGCTCCTGCCTTCCCGGGCGAAGAGCTGGATCACCGCCATGCCGGAGATCGCTTCGCCCAGATAGGCATTGATGCGCGCGATGCGCACGCGGATCAGGCGGTAGGTCTGGCGCGCCTTGCCGCGGAAAAAATTGATGGCGATGGCCATGGGCGGGATCAACGCCAGGGACACCAGCGCCAGCCTGACATCGAGGTAAAACATGATGGCGACGATCCAGAGCACCATGACGAAATCCGAAATCAGCGTCATCACGCCGGAGGAAAACATCTCTTGCAGCACGTCCACGTCCGTCGTCATGCGCGTGACCAGCCGGCCCACCGGGTTGCGGTCGAAGTAGCTCATGGGGAGTTTTTGCACATGGGCAAACACCGCCACGCGCAGGTCGGCCAGGCAGCGCTGGGCCACCAGCATGGTGAGATAAAAATGGAAAAACACAGTCACGGTTTCGCCCGCCAGCGCGCCCAGGAAAAGCAGCCCGACGTTCTGAAGGCCGCCGAGATCCCGGTTGGCGATGTACTGGTCGATGCCGATCTTCATGAGATAGGGCTGGGCCAGGCCAAAGGCCTGCTGCAACGGCAAGATCAGCATCGCCGCCAGAAACAACCGCCTGTAAGGTAGAATAAACCGCCACAGCCGCTTGATCAGCCGAAAATCGTATGCTTTGCCAAAAACCTCTTCTTGGTGCGGTAACTCGGCCATCTAAATCTGTTCCAGCTCCTCGCTTAAACGCTGCTGCTGGTAGAGCTCGGCGTACACTCCCCCACGGCGCACCAGCTCGTCGTGGCTGCCGCGCTCGATGATTCTGCCGTCGTCGAGGACGAGTATTTCGTCGGCCTCTTTCACGGCGGAAATCCGATGCGAGATGATGAGGCAGGTTTTTTCCTTGAGGATGGATCTTAGACCGCGCAGTATTTCAGCTTCCGTCTGCGCATCGACGCTGGAGAGGCAGTCGTCGAGAATCAACACCGGCGGGTCCATCACCAGCGCCCGGGCCAGCGTCGCGCGCTGCTTTTGCCCGCCGGAGAGCGTCACGCCGCGCTCCCCCACGATGGTGTCCAATTTCTCCGGAAAGACTTCCAGGTCCCGGTCAAGCCTGGCGATGGCCGCGGCGCGCTTGAGTTCGTCTTCAGTCACGTCGTCGCGGCCAAAGGCGAGGTTGCGCCTGAGCGACGTGGAAAAGAGAAACGGGTCCTGGGGCACGTAGCCGAGCGTTTGGCGCAGATCGCGCAAAGAGAGCTTGCGGATATCCTGGCCGTCCAGGAGAATTTCCCCGCCGCCGACGTCGAACAAACGCGGCACCAACTGCGCTACGGTGCTCTTGCCCGACCCGATGCGCCCAACCAGCCCCACACTGCGTCCGACGGGGAGGGAAAAACTGACGCCGTTAAGGGCGCCGTGGCCGTTTTTCTGCCGCCCGTAAGCGAATGAGATATTGCGGAATTCGATACCCTGTTTGAGGCCGTGCACCGGCTGTGTCGACCCGCCGTCGGCGATGGCCGGCTCGACCTTAAAAAGCTCTTCCAGGCGCTTCATGGCCGCGCGCCCCCGCTCCACCAACGAAAACATCCAGCCGAAGGCCGCGGTGGGCCAAGCCAGAACATTCAAGTAAGCGATAAAGGCGACGATATCGGCCACCAGCAGGTCGCCGCGAGCAACGCGAATACCGCCGTACCAGATGACGATCAGGATCGTAAGTCCGTTGATGCCCTGCATCACCGGCGTGATAATGCCGCGCAGCCGCGCCACCTCCATGCTCTTTTGCTGATAGTCTTCGTTCAGCCGAACAAACTCTTCCGTCTGGAACTTCTCCTGGGCGTAGGCTTTGACCACATGCATGCCGCTAAGATTCTCTTGGACGTGGCTGCTGAGCGCCGACAGTTGCTGCTGCACTTCCATGGAGCGTTTCATGATCTGGCCGCGAAACTTGCCCACCGCGAGGATGAGAACGGGAAACGGCGCCAGCGCCGCCAGCGTCATGCGCGCGTCCATCGAGAACATCAATGCGAGAGCATAAATGAAATAAAGCGGCGCGTTGATGAAATTGAGGAAGCCGGGGCCGAGCATCACGCGCACGGCGGAGATGTCGTTGATCAGCCGCGACATCAGGTCGCCGGTCCGTTGGGACTGGTAAAAGGAAACCGGCAGCTTCTGCAGGTGAGCGAAAAGATCGTTGCGCAGATCGTACTCGACGTTGCGCCCGGCGTTGAAAATCAAAGCGCGAGAGTAGGTACGCACCAACCCCTGCGCCAATGCCGCGGCGCCGATCAACCCTGCGTAAAAGGTCACGTCGCTGAGCGAGCCGCCCTGTTCGATGACGCGCACCGCTTCGCGGATCCACCACGGTATCCACATCACCAAGGTCGCGGTGCCCAATAGACAAAACGCACCCAAAAAATAGCGCCGCCAATAGCGCCGGAGGTAATACTTCAAGCGGCCCATGTATCTTATTAGAATAATCTAGCGGACTCGGGTTAGCAACGACGGGCGGCGCAGCCTTTGGCGGTTCAAAGTTCAAAAGTTCAAGGTTCAAGGGTTCAAAGTCGCGGATCACGAGCTCGGATTTGGATTCAAAACCTTGAACTTTTGAACATTGAACCTTGAACCTTGAACCTTACCTAACGGCCGCGCCGGCCGTAAGATCGTGGCGCACGCCCAGGCGGCGGCCGAAATATCTTAGAGCCAGCGCGCCCGACACGGTGATGGCGATGATGAAAATGCTGATGATGCTCGCCGCCTCACGGTTGTTAATGCCCGTCGAGGATAATTCCAAAGCCATGAGCGAGAGCGTCATGGTTTCGCGTGAAGCGAGTAGAATGATGCTGGCCGTGGCGCCGGCGGCGCCGACGAAGTTCATAACCGCCAGGAGAATCAACGAAGGCATCAGCAACGGCAGCCAGATACGAAGGTAGGTTCTCAACCACCCGGCGCCTGAGACCCGCGCCGCTTCTTCCATATCGGCGCCCACTTGCACCAGCACGCCTTTCATGACGTTGACTCCGGTCGTCTTTCCCTGCAGGACAACGACGATGATGAGCGCCCAAAGGGTGCCAAAAAGGGCGCGCAGCACCGGCGTACCGAGAAACATCCACAACAATCCAAGCCCGGCGAGGATGCCGGGAATCGCTCCACCGCCCCACACCATCAAGTCCAATGCGCCGCGCCCGGGGAGTTTCGTGCGCACCAAAATATAAGCGATGATCGAAAAAAGCAGCGGGCTCAGGACGGCGGCCGTGCCGCCGAGCGCCAATGTGGTGCGCAAGGCGTTTAGAAATACCGGATCGGTCAGTACTAGTTTCCAATGATCCAGCGTGAACCCCAATACGAAATAGCCGATGCGGGTCATGAAACTGCCCATCACCAAGATGCACAGCGGTCCCACGGTGAGCAGGACGAGCAGCGTGGCGAAAATGCCGAAACTCACATAGTTCCATCGGCCGAGATCGATAAGCCCGGGCCGGAAACTGCCGGTGATAGTCGTATAGCGGCGCCGTTCGAGAATCCAGCGTTGCAGCGGAATGATCAGCGCGATCATCGAGAGCGTCGCGCTGGCCAGCACCGTCGCCTCGCCGTAGTTAGGAATCGGGGTTCGTATCAGCGAATAAATCTTGGTCGAGTAAACATAGAACCCAAATGGCATGCCGAGCAGGTATTCGGTCTCAAAAGATTGAAAGACGCGCAGGAGCTGGAGCGCAAACACCATCATCATCGGCGACATCATGAGCGGCAGCGTGACTTTGAAAAGCGTTCTCAAGTTGCTCGCGCCGCCGACCCGCGCGGCTTCTTCCAGGGTCGCGTCCATGTTGCGGAACGCCGGCGTCATGAGCATGACCTTGATGGAGATACCGTGAGCCATCAGATTCGCCCAAACGATGCCGGGAACGCTGAAGATATTAAAAAGCCCTTGCTCAAACAGTCCCAGTTTTGTCAGCAATACGTTGATCATGCCGATATCCGGGTCCAGCAACGTTATCCACGCAATCGTCGTCGGCAGACTTGGCACCATGTAAGAAACCCAGAACAGGAATTCCAAAGTGTGGCTGAAAGCAATCCGCGTGCGCGCGAGAATCCAGGCGATGGTGACGCCGATTGGGAAGCTTATGGCTACGGTCAGTGACCAGATGAGCACCGTATTACCCAATGATTTGAGCAGGCCGGGCCGTTGAAACGCGTTCTGCCAATGCGTCAGTCCCCAACGGCGAGGTTCCACGAACCAGTCGGCAGCCGTGTTGAAGCTATTGATCAGTAACAAAATGACCGGCCAGATGAGAAAGTAGCCGAGGGTGATCAGCAGGGCGGCCATTATGATATGACCGCTACCAAAACGGACGACAGGGGCACGCCGTTCAACGCGGATTTCGTCTAATGTAGGCGAGTGTTCCACAACTCTTAACTGCCGTTTCGTGTTTCGGGTTTAAGGTTTCGCGTTAAAACTCGAGACCCGAAACTCGAAACCCGAAACTGAGGTTATTTCTGCCTACTTTCCCATATTTTATAGATCCATTTTTGCGCTTCTTCCTGGCGCGCTCCGGTTTTAGGGTCGGCGTCGGGGAAAGCGTACTCTACGCCCGGGGCGCGACGCTGCTCCGGCACCACCTGACCGGCCGGAATGTCGTTACGCAGCGATGAGCGGTCGAGGTTGGGTATCAAGGTATGCGTCAAAGTTTGGCCTTCCTTCGAGAGAAACCAATTGATAAACAGCTTGGCCGCGTTAGGATGCGGCGCATCGGCGAATGCCGAGATGCAGCAGCCCGACCCCCCGGCGCGTATTACGCCGAGTTGTTTCGGTAAGAACACCTGCTTGATGGGCAATCCCTTTTTCGCCAAGGCGATCAGTTCTTCGCTTCCCGTGGCAACGGCATAGAGTGGAAATCTCCCGCCCACAACCCAGGTTTCTAAGATCCGCCGATCGTCCGAAAACGTCACGCCCGCATTGAGCAGATAGGTTCGTACCCACTCCTGCCCCCGGTCCGGTTCAAAATAACTGTCGATCATCTGTCTTATGCCGGATGGGTCGCCCATACCTTGACCGCCGATCTTGCCTTTCCAGCGCGGGTCGAAGAAGTCGGTCTGTTTTTTTATGGTCGCGATTTCCGAATCCTTGATTTTGTCGGTGTTGTACCAAGTCTCGTACTGATCCTCTTTGGATGCATGATAAATGAAGACGTAGCTCGATGCCTTGTCGGTGTACCAGTGTTTACCCCGGTACCAACCGGACATTTCCAACACCTCGGGATGCATGAGCAGGGGAGTGAAAGGAATAATCGATTTTGATGGGAAGAGCCTCTGGTTGCTCTCGCGGGAGCTGATTAGCGCGACGTCCATGGTATACTTGCCGGCCTTCCGTTCGGCCAGTATCCGATTTACGGTGTCGGTGGCGTTGCCGGTTGACACTTCGACCTTGACGCCGAAATTCTTCTGGAAGAAGTCAACCACGGGACGATACTGTCGGGAAGGCGCGCCGCCCGAGGCGATGGCCACGGTCCCCTCTTGCTTCGCCAGCGCGGTCAATTTGGACCATTCTTGTTCAAAGTTGCCGGCGGCGGCGCCGTAGACCGGGTCGATTCGATAGAGTGCCATTCCCCAGAGCATCAGCGCAATGACCATCGGCGCAAACGCGATCCTTGGCTTTTGGTTTCCCATGACGTTGATTTTCATCGTGTATTCCTCGCTTTCATTCCTCTCTATGTAGCCAATCCGAAGCCCAAGCGCTATGGCCATCCGGCCGAAGGTTCAACCACACTATGCCGCCTTCTTCGACGGGTGAGTGACGTTCGCCGTACACCAACATCGCTCCTTGGCCATCCACTTCTACTTGATACTCGATCCGTTCACCGATGAACAATGCCGCCTGGACCATACCGCCGATCATCCCCGGGGGCGCCACGGCGCCTTCTGCCGGCATGAGTTCGACGTCTTCCGGCCGGACCCCCATATAAACGAGCGCGCCGGACTTGATACCGGCTGGATCATAGGTGCGCCCAAAAACGACGCAATCCGGCGCGCCTTCGAGGGCGATGGCGATCTGCCCGGAGGGGTTGCCGCTTTGCACCTTTCCCCTGAACAACAACGTTCTGCCGACAAAATCACGGACAAATTCATTGGCCGGTTTCTCGTACAGCAACCGTGGATCGCCCTGTTGTTGCACGACGCCGAAGTTTATCAGCGCGATGCGATTCGACAGGCTAAGGGCTTCGATCTGATCGTGGGTGACGAACAGCATCGCGATTTTGAGCCGCTTTTGCAGCAGCTTGACGCTGATGCGCATTTGTTCGCGTAGTTTGGCGTCGAGGTTGCTGAAGGGCTCGTCCAAGAGCAGTACCCGTGGCTCGGTAACCAGCGCTCGCGCGAAGGCGACCCGCTGTTGCTGGCCGCCGCTGAGCAAAGGCCCTGGACGGTCTTCGAAACCCGACAAGCCGATGAGTTCAAGCGCGCGCGCCACCCGCTCTTTGATTTCTTTCTTTGGAAAGCGGCGCGCCTTGAGTGGAAAGGCAACGTTCTCCGCCACCGTCATATGCGGCCAAATGGCATAAGACTGAAAAACCATCCCGACGTTGCGCTTGTCCGGCGACAGGCACAGCCCGCGCGAAGTCATGACCACCGCTTGATCGCCGAAAAAAATATCGCCCGCGTCAGGCGTCTCCAGGCCGGCGACCATGCGTAGCGTGGTGGTCTTGCCGCAGCCGCTGGGCCCGAGCAATGTCATAATCTCGCCGTCGAGTATGTCGAGGGAAAGATCCTGGACCGCGGGTTGGGAGCTCCCCGGATAGGTCTTCCAGAGATGTTGCAGCCGCACGGCGACCTTGGCATCGCTCGCGAGCTGCTGAAAAAGATTCATAGGTTTCGTTGGCGGCGCTGCGCGACCCCCGTCACTTCAGAATCTTTCGCGCGAATTCGCCGCCCGGCACGCGCCACTCAGTGATAATATCCTCGCCGTAGAAACGAACTTTCTCAAACCCTTCCGGCGTCGTGACATCCTTGGCGGCGGGCGTGTTGAATTGTGCCAGCCATTTGGTGTCGACATCGAGACGGCGGCTGCCTTGGGTCAAGGCTCTACCGTAGAGATCCTGCCCTTCCTTGCCGAGGAGCCAGTTAATATAAACCTTGGCTGCATTCGAATGCGGCGCGTTGCGCATAATCGCCACCGTGCCGAAGCCGTTGCTGCCGCTCAACCCCTCCTTGAGTGTCAGCAGAACTTTTATCGGCAAGCCGCTCTTGATGTAGGGATCGACGAAACGCTGCGACAATCCCAAAGCGACGGCGAGGGTTCCTTTGGCCAACCCCACCGCGAGCTGCTGGCCGTCGCGATGGATCACCAGTTCCTGCTGGGCCAACTTTTGCAAGAACTCTTTGCCCTTGTTTTTCATCAGGAAGCCCCAGAGTCCCTGGCCGGCGCTGGGAACACGCGGTTCAAAGAATCCGATTTTCCCTTTCCATTTGGGTTGCAAGAGATCGTCATAGGAAGTTATTTCGTCTGGCTTTATCAGATCGGCATTGTAAAAAGGCGGAATCGAGAAATCCGCCGAGAACGAATAGATGAAACGATTGGTTTTGACGTTGTCTTCCCACATATGGCCGCCCCACCACTGTCGCGGGTCCTTCACTTCGGGAAGGATCACGTAGTCCATGAAGGGCACGAGCATGTTTTCATTTTTTAATGGTTCGAGCGTCCCCGAGCCGCCATGGATCACGTCGAAGTAACGCACGCCTGCTTTGAATTCCGCCATCGCTTTGCCGGCATTCTGCGGGCCCGGCGCGGAGACAAGTTCCAGCTCGATGCCGAACCGGCTCTCAAATGTTTCTTTATATTGCTTCCTCAACACCGCGGTGGGCGGACCGCCGGCGACGATCTTGCCTTCCTTCTTTGCCGCTTCGATGGTCTTGCGCCATTCATCTTGCGCGTCGGCGGCGAGCGCGCGCCCGCTCAAGAAGCATGCGGCGGCCAGAAAACAAAACGCGACGGATCGCCATAGCAAAGGCTGGTGTTTCATTGGGCTTCTCCCGGCGTTCATTGTCGCTAAATTCTGGCTAACCAAATCTGGCGCGCCGATTCCAAATTGAAGAATCGACAAGACAATATGATCTCACCACGAAGGCACGCTTTCAGCTCGGGTATGTTCCAAACGTTCAAATCGTTCAATACGTTCAAGTTGTTCAACGAACCCATTTCGCTCGGACGGCTTGAACGATTTGAACGGCTTGAACTACTTGAACGGCTGCACGCAGTATTCTTTGCGTTCTTTGCGGTTAAATTATCTCCTAATCCAACTTGACGTCCACGACCGTGAATTCGTCCGCGGCCAGCGCCTGCTGAAAGATGGGCTTGAGATCTTCTTTGCGCGTTACGCTGAAGCCTTTCGCGCCATAAAGCTCGGCGAGGCGCGGCAGGTCGGGAATGAAAAGCTCGGTGCCGATGACGCGGCCGCCGTAGGTTTTTATCTGGTCGCGCTTCATGCCGCCGTAGGCATTGTTACGTAGGATCAGGACGAACACTGGGATCTTATGATAGCTCGCGGTGGCGAGCTCTTGCTGTTCCATCATGAAGGAACCGTCGCCGGTGACGCAGATCACGCGGGCGTCTGGGCGGGCGAGTTTGACTCCCATGGCCGTTGCGAGGGCGGTGCCGATGGCGCGGAACTCGCCGGCGTGAATGATGGGATTCACCGCGTCAATGCCGCGCAGCGTGTCGCCGGTCATGCCCGACGTGGTCAGTATTTCGTTGCCGGTGAGCAGCTCGTTGAGAACTTTCATCACGGATTCGTAGGTCAAACCGCCGCCGGCGGATCTCTTCTCGACATCGTTCTTCCATGCTTGCTTGGCTTGTTGGATAGCTTGCCCTCTTGCGCCGTTCGCTACGGTTTTCGGCTGGCGGCCTTTTACGCCGTCGATGATCGCGCGCAGGGCGATCTTGGCGTCGGCTTGAATCGACAACGCCGTGGGATAGTTGCTGCCGAGCTCATCCGGATCCGTGTCGATCTGCACGATCTTGGCATTCTCCGGGATGATCTCGCGGCCGAAGCGCATCGTCGTACCTTCGCTGAAGGTCGCGCCCAAAGCGAGAATCAAATCGGACTCTTGAAAAAATTTGCGCGCGTAGGGCCGGCTGCCGAAGCCCAGGCAACCGAGCGCGAGCGGATGATTTTCCGGAAAAACGCCTTTGGCCGTATAGCTCACTGCGACCGGCAGCGATAATAGTTCGGCAAGCTCGCGCACTTCTTCGCGCGCCCCCGCCCAATCCACGCCGGTGCCGGCGAGCACCACCGGAGTTTTCGCCTGGAGCAGCAGATCCACGGCGGCTTGTGCGGCTCCGGCGTCCATCGCCGGCGCGACGGGCTCGGCCGTCGGCGCGAAGCCCAACGGTTCGGGTAGATGGGCATGCTGTAGATCTTCGGGGACGATCAAAAAAACCGGACCCTGCCGTCCGCGTGTGGTCTGACGGAACAGTGAATCGAGCAGGGAGCCCAGCTCTTCGACTCGTTCGAGCTTTGCGCTCTGCTTGGTGATCGGCTGAAAAAGCCGGACATGCTCCATGCCGTGGAACGACGAATAGGGGCCTTTCGCTGAGGCCGCCGTGTCGATGTCCGAGGAGACGACGAACAGCGGGACCGATTCTTTATAAGCTTGCGCTACCGCAGTGACGATATTGGTCGCGCCGCCGCCCGCCGAGACCAGGCATACCGCCGGCTTCTTGGTGGCGCGGGCGTAGCCGAGCGCCATGTTGCCAGCGCCGCCCTCATGCTGCGCGTTGACGAAGCGCATATGCGGCCGCTTGGCGATGGCGTCGCCGATGGCAAACGAAGTATGGGCGAGGACGCCGAAAATATTCCGCACGCCTCTCGAGCTAAGATATTCGACCAGAGTATCGGCAACGTTGGACTCTGCCATAACTAACCCTCCTTTATTAAAAGCCCTTGGCCTCTTCCTTCATATAAAAGCCGAGCTTCTTCATCGCCGGCCAGTCGTCGATGGAGAAGAGAATCGTATCGTCGTCGTTGGTATTTTCGTGATGATGCCACTTCCATGCCGGCACGGCGAAGATGTCGCCCTTGCCGTACTCCAAGCGCTCGCTCTCGATGACCATCGCGCCTTCCCCTTCGAAGGCAAAGTAGAAGGTGGTGCTGTTGTGCCGGTGCGCCATGGTTTTTTGCCTTTTTGACAAAAGCTGAGCCTGCCAGGTAATGGTCGGCAGCGTCGGCCCGCCGTCCACCGGGCTTGCGAGCATGATGAGAACGCCGTCGTAGGGATCGCTCTCGCCGTTCTCTTTTAATGCCATGAGTGCCGCACGCGTGTCCGCCCAAGGATAGCGCATCGGCGGCAAGGGAAACGGCGTTTCGTTCGCAATCGGGCGCGCGAGGCCGAGGGTGCGCTGGCCGAAATTCGCCGGCTTTTTGACCTCTTCGTAAGGATTGTCCTTCGGCATTCGCTCGTTGATGTTGACGTTGGGATTGTAGCCGTTATCGTAGCCGTCGATCCAAATCGCCGGCGCCGTGTCCTTGTTCCAGTGGTCGTGAAACGTCCAGGCCGGGCTGATCACCACGTCGCCCCGTTCCATCGGGTAGGCTTCATACTCGCAGACAAAGACCGCGTCTTTCGGCGCTTCGCAGACGAGCCTGGTTTCGCTGCGCAAATTGCGGTGCGCCTGAGTGCGCTCGCCGGGCATGAGAATCTGCGCATTCATCCAGATCGGAAAGTTGCGCGCCTCGATGCCGACCACGGAGCGCATGCCCGTCATGCCGTCGGGACCGACGGTGACGATCTCGCCGGAGCGCATCAGGCCCCGGTAGACACCGTCCCATTTCCAGTGCGCCGCCGTGTTACCCTGGCGCGCCGTTGCCCGCCCAGCGCGGCGCAGTCCGGCGCCAATTAGATGATGCTCGCCGAGAAACCGTTCGAGGTCTTCATGGGTGGTTCCTACGTCACTCATATCTTTTAACCCCCTCACTTCCGAGAATTTACCTTGAACCTTGAACCACCCGTTTCGTTCAAGGTTCAAAGTTCAAGGTAAGACAACCGGTTCAATGTTTGCGTCCGACCCAACTTTGAACCTTGAACATTGAACTTTGAACTGACTTTTCTGTCACTGGTCGAGCCGGAAATACTTCACACAGTTATCAACAATCATGGCGCGTTTTTCGTTCTCCGGCACGCCGGCGAAATCTTCCGCCAGATATTTTTGCGAGTTGGGAAACTCGCTAGCGGCGTGGGCGAAGTCCGTGCCCCATATCAGTTTGTCGTATCCGATGCAGTCACGGCGCTTGACGCCGACTGGATCGTGCAAAAAGCCCCAGTAGTTGCGGTCTTTGAGATACTCGCTCGGCATGCGCTCTAATTTATTGAGCCCCCAGTTGGCATGGATCATGCCGATGTAGCGCCGGTAGTGGTCGTCGATTTGCCACAAGCCATACTCCAACCAACCGATCATCGTTTCGGCCCAATAAATTTGCAGTTTTGGAAAGCGGTCCCAGACTCCGGCAAACGCCATCTGCATCGTCGCGGTCATCGCGTCGTTACTGAAGCGGGTGAAAAATTTAAACGCGTCCTTCTGGTGCAC
>DASWHT010000103.1:0-11164 GCA_036398075.1 Binatia bacterium
TCGCCTTCTTCAAGAACGATCAGGTCGCCGGGCACCAGTTCGCCGGCGTCGATCTCGGCTAGTTGGCCATCGCGGACGACACGGCATTTCTGCGCGATCAATTGTTGCAACATTTCCAAGGCGCGGTCGGATTTGTATTCCTGTAAAAATGCGAATACGCCGTTGATAAAGATGACCGTAAGAATCGCCATGCCGAGCTGCGGCAGATCGACGCCCGGTACGAAACAAAGCAGCGCTGCAATCCACAGAAGAACGGCGAAAAAGCTGAACAGGTTTCGCAAGAGCTTTAAATACCAGGGCGTACCGGGGCTGCGCTTGAGTACATTGGGCCCATAGTGCGCCAACCGACTGCGCGCCTCTTGCGATGTCAGGCCGTTGTTGAGATCGGTCTGGAGCTCGAAACCGATCTGCTCCTGAGTGAGATTGAGATAAGTGGGCAACGCCGACTGTTGCTCTGCTCGTGCGATCGCTTGGAGCACGCGGCGCGCGTCTCGTTGCGTCAACAGGTCGTCTCGAATCGCGGGCAAAGCGATGAGACCCGCTGCAAGAGCTGCAAGTGTTGGGCCGGCTGTTCTGCCGGCGTGGCCAGCAGCAATACGACGGTGATTTTGTGATCGTTGAAAGAAAGGCCGTCGGGCGAGAGCCCGAGGATCAATTCCGGCGCGGGAAGATTGTCGATGCGCAGATGGGGCACAGCGACGCCGTCGCCGATATAACTGTAGCGCTCGTTTTCCCTGTCCGGTTGGTGGGAGCGAAATTGGGCGGCGAGATCAGGCAGGCTGGAGCGACGGCACAGGATATCGACGGCGTCAGAGAGATTTCCCCTAAGACCGAAGACGATCTTAGCGGCTTCAAGACGCTCCGCGATCATGGCACGCCCTTGTTCAAGGCGGTTTGCTTACGTAAACGCAACTGGAGCGTGCATCCGATTGTGCGAGACAAGGCGGCCACGACGACGAGGGTGAAGATGGCGAGTTCGCTGACGGCGATTCGACCCGTGGCTTCGCCTAGGATCGTGAGGCTGGCGAGGAGAGCAAGATGCTTTGCCAGCTTAGCGAGGACGGCGGCGGTGACGCAGGTTGCAGGGAGATAGTCGCGCAGCTTACCAAACTCGGGAGGCTGCCCGCCTTTGTGGGTATCGCGCAACATAGGCAAGATGGAGCCATTACGGCAAAGCTTCTCTATTCAATATCCGCGATTTTTCGAATTCCATCGCCCCAGTCTTCGACTCTGAAGTCTTTGTACGGGACAATGATCGGTTCATTCTCTTCGATAGAGATCATGCGATTTTTGTATTCGAGCAGGAAGGAAATCTTCAACAGCAACGAATCGTCTCTGACCTCCATAAGGTTCACCTTTTCTTCAATATAGGAATATTCCTTTTTGCGGAAAATTTCTTTCACCCGTTCTCTCGTAAGTACCTCTTTCTCGCCCAAAAATCCGCCCATATGCCCTCCGTCATCCTCGGTAGCGAAGAAAATCAGTATGTGGTTTTAAATGTTTAAACACGTTTTTGGAACCGCACCAACCCGCGCGCCGGCCTCCAGTGTTCGTGAGTGTTCGCCGGCCCATGAAAAAGGTTGACGATCCGGGCAGATGCCTTCTCGTCATCCCAGTCTCTCAACATATCTCAGGATGTCCGTCGTCGTCACTAATCCAACGATGGCGCCGTCGCGGACCACAGGCACGCAGCCGATTTTTTTGTCGGCCATCAGATGGGCGGCGTCCTTGATCGAAGTCTCGGGCGTGACCGTTACTACCCGTTTTTTCATTACGTCCCTGATCAATACGCCTTTTAGCAGCGCGGATTTGCTTTTTTGCTTCAACCTAAAGACGTGACTCGCCGCGGCACCCATAAGATCCCGCTCGCTCAGCAAACCCACGAGCCGGCCGGCGTCCACGACGGGTATGTGGCGTATGCGCCCGAGTGAAATCACGTCATTGGCTAGATCGAGCGTGTCCTCTGGCTTGAGCGTTACCGGACTGCCCATCATGATCTGTGTGACGACCCCTTCTTTGCCGTTTGTCATTTCAGTCCTCCCGTATTCGGTTCAAAAAGCAACGCAATAGATCGATATAAGTGACGATGCCGACCAATCCTTCAGCTTCATCCACGACCGGGATGCCGCCGATCTTTTGCTCGATCAGCAATTCCACTGCCTCCTCCAGATCGTCATTCGGGGAAACGAAAATGGGCTCCGTGGTCATGACGTCGCGGACCGGCGTGCGCAGGGCTCTTTCCCGCGCTTCGGGATCGCCGAGCAAGGAACCGCTGAGGAATGACCGAAGGTCTCGGTCCGTGACGATACCAAGCAGGTCCCGGCCATCGACCACGGGGATCTGGCGAATGTTGTTCTCCGACATCAACTCGTCGGCCTGCCCGACCGTTTCCCCGGCCGCGATAGTGAGGGGCTCTTTGGTCATGACATCGGCGACTTTCATCCAACCGTGCTTACCGATAGATGCAGCGAAGTTCATAGATTGTGCTCCTAACATTCTAACAGCTATAAGTGCATTGTCCGTGCCAAGAATTGCGCTGAACTATCCCTTGGAGTTTCATCGGTGGAGAGGTCGGACACAAGGATTTATTGCCAAGAACGATAATTTTCCGTCGAATTTCGTCAAACGTGCGAAACAAAACGAGCAAAGGAGACGAAAGCAACCATGAAACGCCGACAGAATGAAGGCATGTTTCTTGCGGTTCTCTTTTTGGAAATCTGGGTGAGATTCAAAATAGAGGAGGTTGTCGTGACCAAACCAAAGAGAATTCTCGCGCCGACGGATCTTTCCAAGCTATCACAACCAGCGGTTCGTTACGCGTTGGAGATCGGGTTGGAGCAGGGTTCGGAGGTAATTGTTTATCACGTGATCAGCGAAGACGGTGACTGGTTCGGGAAAGATGATCCTTTGAATCCCGCCGGCGCGTTTGTGCCGCAGCAAAAGGAACGGCTGCACGAGTTTGTCAAAGAAAACTTCGCCGAAATGATCGGCAAAGTGAAAATCACGGAAGTGGTCGAGGCGGGAGTCCCTTACATCAAGATCGTGACAAAGGCCGATGAGGAGAACGCCGACCTAGTCGTCATGTCTACGCATGGCCGCACGGGCCTTGAACAAATCATGCTGGGCAGCGTCACGGCCAAAGTTGTCGCGCGCGCGACCTGCCCGGTATTGTCGATTAGACCGAAGGCAAGAAACTGATGATCGCTGCTTGGCAGGCGGTTGATATTGAGTAAAAGGCTACGAAGATGCCGTCGACCTCGCCGCCGAAAGTTGAAACGTTTTCCGGAAACCATTTCTGCATTAGCATCGCCTGTTAAAGAATTTCTTGCCGCCGCCACCGATGCGCGAGACGACTGCGGTCGTCCCACCCGGCTTGATTGACTCGTAACTTCCTTGGGGAGCAAAGAGTCTTTTAGTGCGCCATCTCCTGGGAGCCGAAGACCCAATCGTTATCCTTGGTGATCGCTCTGAGTCTTTCGAGGTCTTCGGTCTGTGGCAAAACTCTCTCAAGGTGTTCTTTGTGCACCGCCTCCGAGAGCAGCTCGCCTTCCACGCTGTAGGTCTTGCCGGCGAATGCGCCGATCTGCCGATTGAACTTCGGATCCGGCGCGCGCAGTGTTTCATGCGCAGGGAGAATCTGTCGGTTCAAGATGTCAAGAATCTCGCCGCACTCCTTATAGTAGAGCGCGCGAGCTTCCTCGTTGAGACAGTCGAGATCTGTCGGCGCTTCTTTCGCCATTTCTTCATCGACGCGTCCCTTAAAGCCCCAGCGATAGAAACGGTTGGCGGAGCTGGACCGGTCTTTTCCCAACAAATCCTGGCCCGTGGACAACCACTTGTTCAGATACTTTTGAATGATGTCCCGCGGGATCTTGCCGGCTTTGAGCACTCTGGATAGCCCGCTTTGGCCGGTGAACAGATGGAACGCTTCTTCCTTCAGCATCGGGCCCATGCTGCGGGCGAGCGGCGCGAAGCCGGAATGATTTAGCATGGTCAACTGCCATTTACCGTCGCGATCGATGAAGCAGGTGTAGATATAGAATTCCAGAAAATGTTCGATGGTCTGGTTAAACGCGCCGAGGAGCCGGGTCCCTTGATAGGCTCGCCGCTCGAGCAGCTTGCGCGCTTCCAACTTGCCGGAATCGCCAAAATTATTCACCAGCACGTGACACATCTGCCAACCATGGCGCTGCTCTTCGCGCATTACTCGAAGCAGGCATTGTCGGTCGAACTCGGTCGGCGCCGAGTTGACGAGGTCGCGTTGCTGTTCGGTGGAGGCAAATTCGGTATCGCCCTGGTAAACGATCAAATGCATCAGCGAATCGCGCATATCCTGGGTCGGGATTTCCAGGACTTTTTGCCATTTTCTCCTGCCCTTGAATTCACCGAACTCAATTTCCTCATGAGGCGGGTCGGCGTAGATCGCATCGAACTTGTAGCCCTTGGTCAGGGATGGATCGAAGCCGATGTCTTTTTGCCACTTGTGAAAGAGATCCATCCAATCATCGAAGGTTGCGATTCTTTGCGCCATGATTTCCTCCTGCTCAGTTTGCAATGATGCCGCGCTTGAAGAACGCGATCGCGCAGTTGCGAAAGATTATCGCAAAGGGAATGCCAGCAGCCAAATTTCCAAAAGAGGCTTAACTAGAGCGACGTTCGGGAGGGCTATCACCTGATCTTCTTATCCTTTGGAATCGTCAACCGGCCTATCGTCAGAACTGGGAAAGACCCGAGCTTCTCGATGCAATGATTGAACGCCGCACTCTCGCTTATAAGTTTCTATTCTCAAGTTTGCGAAGACGGACGATTGGCACTCCCAAGAATGGGAATACTCATCGCGCCTTTTGCGCCATTCGATCGGGAATCGGGGCATTTAGCACTGGCACGATCGTTGCGCATGGAAATGGCAGACATGATGAAGACGGCGCAAAGGAGGCAAGTATTATGAGTGGCAAGAGCGTGATGATTGAGGAACCGAAGGTGGCGAAGTTGCTCTTTAGCGACACGCGCTTCGGCTGGCTTTGGAGGCCGGGACAAATCTTAAGCGCGCCGCGAACGGCAAAGGTGACTTGACAGGGGATTGGCAAGAAGGCGCGGGCGGGCGCCGGCTCGCCCGGAAACGATTTGGAAAGGAGCAGACCATGGAAGACTTTGACTATGTAAACTTGATGTTTGGCCTAACAAAAACCGCGGACGAGATTTCGCCGATTGAGAGACTGCTGAACGAGTTCGAAGCGCACGAGGCGAAGGAAGAAAAGTCTCTTGAAATCTACCGAAAGATGCTCCGCGACATGCCCAATCCTTTGACGCGCTTTTTACTTCAGCTCATCGTTTCGGACGAAGAGAAACATCGCGCCGTGATGCACGCGATGGTCGCGACCTTGAAGGGCAGTCTGACCTGGACCAAGCCGGCGGGCAGCCTTGAAGGCGCGGGCGAGTTGGCCGCGATCAACGGCCGGCTGCGCGAGGTTACGAACGAATTCATCCGGTTGGAAACCGATGGCATCAGGGAATACAAGATCCTCGCCAAAGAGAGCAGCGGCTACTACCACGGCCTGTTCAAGATCTTGCTCGACTCGATGATCCGGGACTCACAGAAGCATATCGAGTTGCTGGAATTTCTCAAGGAGAGTCTACCGGAGACATGAGTACTCAAGAGCCGTTCGATGCCCTGCTGCGCTTCGCGGAGATCGAACGGCTGGTTTCGAAGATTTACTACCGTTTTTCCCATCTCTTCATCACCCAGCCGGAGATCAGGGACTTTTGGTGGGAGATGGCCAAGGAAGAAGAGCAGCACGCATGTATCCTGCACGCATGCCGGGCGCTGGTCGTGAATTACGAGGACGACAAGCTCGACCCAAAAATCAACGCCGCGAAGGCGGACGAGCTGAGAGAGTGGCTGCTGGCGCATCTCCGGCGCGGCACCGCCGAGCTCAGCGTCGACGAATCCTTTCGTATCGCGTTGGAAGTCGAGAGTTCGGAGGTCGACGCGATCTACGGCAAACTGCTGCAACTGGGCGGCCCGCAAATCGCCAAGACGATGGAGAATCTCGGCGTCCCCGCGAGCGCGCAGCGGCTCAAGCTCAAAGGCGCCTTGCGCCGTTTCACGGCCAATCCCGCATTGATTCAAGCCGCCGCCAGATTGTAATGGCGAACGCGGCGCATTCAGAAGACATTTTGATGTCACGCTGTGACAACGCCCGTAGGTTCGTTCGGTGCGGCGCGGATGGCTGCCGCAGTTGGGCAGCGTTCGAATTCTAACAACCGGTCGTACGACTCATGGAATTTCACTTCGACAATATCATCGGCAAGAGCAAAGCCATTCGCGACGTTCTGGAGATGGTCAAGAAAGTCGCCAACACCCAGGCAACCGTGCTGATTACCGGCGACAGCGGCACCGGCAAGGAGCTGATCGCGCTGGCGTTGCACGCCCATAGCGACCGCCGAGACAAACTTTTTTTGCCGGTCAATTGCGGCGCGCTGCCCGAGACTCTGCTGGAAAGTTTGCTGTTCGGCCATATCAAAGGCTCGTTTACCGGAGCGTTTGCCAACCAGGAGGGATTATTCGAAAAAGCGGGGGGCGGGACCATCTTTCTCGACGAGATCGGCGAAATACCGCAACACCTTCAGGTCAAGTTGCTGCGCGCGCTGGAAGCGAAAGAAATCTTGCCGATCGGCAGTACCACGCCGCGCCACGTGGACGTTCGCGTGCTGGCCGCGACCAATCGAAACCTGAAAAAAGAAGTCGACGCCGGGCGCTTTCGCGAAGATTTGTTCTACCGGCTCAATATCATGGAGATCCACATTCCGCTGTTGCGGGAGCGTCCCGAGGACATCCCGCTGTTGGTCGATCGTTTCATCGAGCGCCACAACCCGGAGCTGAAAAGAAACTTTCAGGGCATCGACGAAGAAGCGGTTCGCGTCCTGATGGCTTTGCCGTGGAAAGGCAACGTGCGCGAGCTCGACAACGTGATCGAGCACACCATGATCCTAGCGGAAGGGGAGCGGATCACGGTGAAAGACTTGCCCGCCGGCATCGTCGCCAGCAGCCTGGGCAACCCCGCTTTTACTTTCAACCTCAGAGACGCCCAGCGTCAATTCGAAAAACAGCATATCCTGCGCGCCCTGGAACAAACCGGCCAGGACCGGCGCGAAGCCGCCAAGCTTTTGGATATCAGCCTGTCGTCGCTCTATCGCAAGATCGAGGAATTAGTGATCGCCTAGCGGGTCGCTGAAGCTGGCTCACCGGCATCTTTCCGCTTAATGGTCATTCGTGACTGCGACACGTGATCGTGGTCGTTCACGAACACGAACCACGAACACGTTTCCCAGCGTCTTCGCCGGTGCGGCGCGGTGCTTGATCGCCGCTGATTCCAGCATTCAAAAATAAAATGCAGCCGTTTTCCCTGGGATGGGAATCGCTCTCCTGCTTTCGTTGGTTTTTTGCCGGTGGCATTCTTATTGCGGTATCTCGTCAACGGAGGTTCACGGTGACGAGCTTAGACTTAGTCGTCGATACGGGGATCGAGGCAAGATCGCAGGAAAGTTTGATCGCGGCGATGATGAGTCCCGCCTTCTATCCGAAGCCGCCCGGCGAAGTGACGCACAAGGAAACTCACATCTCGCATCTCTTTTTCGCCGGCGATCTGGTTTACAAGATCAAAAAAGCGGTTCGCTATTCTTTTCTCGATTACGCGACGCTCGCCAAGAGGCGCTATTATCTGCAGGAGGAACTTCGGTTGAATCGGCGGCTGGCACCGTCGGTTTACCTTGGCGTGATGCCGATTGCGTTCGATGAGTCCGGGTGGCGGCTCGGTGGCTGGGCCGAGCCAGGCGAATACACTCTGGTCATGCGCCGCTTGCCGGAAAAACGCATGCTGCCGTTTCTGCTCGACACTCAACAGGTGACGCCGGAGATGATGCGCGAGCTGGCGCAGCTGCTTGCCGGTTTTCACGCCGCGGCGAAAAGTGTTCTAGACATCAATCCCAGTGATTATCTATCGGCGCTGGAACGGCGGTGGCAAGAGAACCTCGCCGACGTGGCGCCCTATCTGGTCCCTGGGGCCGATCATCAGGCGCTCCAGGTGATCAAAGGTTCTGGCGCAGAATTCATCGAAGCACACAAGGACCTCCTGGCACGGCGCGTAACCGAGGGCTGGATTCGCGATGTGCACGGCGATCTGCACGCCGACCATATCTGCTTTGCGCCGGAGGGGATTCAGATCTTCGATTGCATCGAATTCAGCGCCAACCTGCGCCGCTGCGACCTCGCTGCGGAGATTGCATTTCTCTCGATGGATATGTGCGTGCGCGGCGGCGAATCCTTGATGGAACCGTTCATCGCTCGTTACGGCGAGCTGTTGACCGATCCCGATTTGCCACGCTTGCTGCCATTTTTCGAATGCTACCGCGCTCTCGTGCGCGCCAAGGTGCACGCCTTGCGGACGGGCGGCTGGAACGACGACGCGGCACGCTATTTCAACTTCGCCCAGCGATTCACCTGGGCGCGTTTCAAACCGTTTCTTGTACTCATCTGTGGCTTTTCCGGCAGCGGCAAGTCAACTCTGGCGCGCGCGCTGGGCGAGCGCTTGGGCTTAGCCGTGATCGATTCCGATGTGGTCCGGAAAATGATCGCCGGAAAAATCGGCCGCCATGCCGTGGCACTGAACGAGGGAATCTATGGCCCCGCCATGACGGACAAAACGTACGCCAGGATGGCGCGACAAGCTGAGAAGCAAATTCTTCTCGGACGAAGGGCGATCCTGGATGCGAGTTTCGGCCGCAAGCGGCAGGGCGAAAAAATCGTCCGCCTCGCTGCTAAACACAAGGTCCCGCTTCTGATTATTCATTGTTCAACTTCAGAAGCGACGACGGAGCGGCGATTGCGTCTCAGAGCGGCGCAGGGGATGGATGTTTCGGATGGTCGATGGGAGATCTATCTCGCGCAAAAGGCAGCGTACGAACCGATGGATGAGTTCACGCCGGAGAGCGTCCTCGAGCTGGAAACCGACGCGCCGCTGGAGCATCTGGTGCGCGATTGTCAGGCGTTTCTGCGCTCGCGCCTCGCCTAGCGGTGGCATGGGTCTTGTGCATCGATTCTCGGGCCATCAAGCGTCGGCTCGTCTTGATTCGTTCGTAAAGTGTTGGAAATCGATGCACAATTTGCATCGGGAAAGACCTTCAGGCGATCGGCCTGCTTTTCGCAGCGATGGCAAAACCAAGAGCGTTTTCCTCAGAAATGAGAAAACATCGCCCAGGAACCATCCAGAAAATGCCGCAATATGCATGCGCACCGGGAGGCATGGTTCTTGCGCATGGTAAATGTGAGAGAGCGATGACGAAGGAGGTTCCTATGGCTAGGGTCAAAAGGATATTGGCGCCGACGGACTTTTCCGAATTATCCAAGGTCGGAATTCGTTATGCCTTGGAGATGGCGCGAGATGTGAGTGGCGAAGTCGTTGTTTACCACGCCATCGACCTTGGCGGTCAGTGGCAAGACAGACCGCCGGCGCTGGCAGCTCACCACGACATTCTGGAAGAGAGCCGGCGACTGCTGGATAAGTTCCTCGCCGACAATTTCGCCGATTGCATCGATCTGGTCGAAGTGCGTTGCGCGGTTGAATTCGGCACGCCCCACAAGAATATCGTCGAGAAGGCGGCGGCCGAGGACGTCGACATGATCGTGATGTCGACGCATGGCCGGACCGGTCTCGACCACATCATTATGGGCAGCGTGGCAGAAAAGGTCGTGGCGCGGGCGACTTGCCCGGTTCTGGTGGTGCCGCATGATGGGCGGCGTGCGGCCTTGGCCGCCGCCCTTTGATTGGCGGCCAGGCCTGATCATCTCGACATTTTCAATTGCCAGCGTGATGGCGATAGACGAGGTAGTAGACCGCCGCCACCATCACGCCGCCCCCGGCGATATTTCCCATGGTCACTGGAATCAAGTTGTAGAGCAGGCCCGGCCAATTCAACGCCGCCGAGCCGGCGGCGGGAAAATGTTCTTGGACCAGAATGCCGAGCGGGATGAAGTACATGTTGGCGACGCTGTGCTCGAAGCCGGCGGCGACGAATGCCGAGGTCGGAAAAATGATCGCGAAGATCTTGTCGATTACGCTGCGTCCGGCCAAGGCGAGCCACACCCCGAGACAGACCAAGATATTGCACAGTATTCCCCTGAAGAAGGCTTCCCAGAACGGTATCGCGGCTTTGACCGCGGCAACCTTCACCATGTTGGCACCCACCGCGCCGTCGTTCATTTGCCAGTGGCCCGCGAAATAAACCAGACAGGCCAGGCCGATGGCGCCGGCGAAATTGGCCAGGTAGACAATAAGCCAATTCTGCAACAACTCACGGGTGGTGATTCGCTTACCGGCCCAGGCCATCACCAAGAGATTGTTTCCGGTAAAAAGCTCCGCGCCGGCCACGACTACCAGGATCAAACCCAGCGAAAACGTCAAGCCGCCAAGTAGGCGGCTGACAGCGAAACTCAGATTGTTGTCGCTGGTCACGAGGGTGAAGTAAAGCGCCCCAAGGCCGATGAAACCGCCGGCAAGGACGCCGAGAGTCACTTGCGACATTAGCGGCAGACGAGCCTTTGCGACGCCGATGGACTCAACCCGTTCGGCGATCTCGTTGGGTGAATAAGCATCGAAACCAAAGATTTCCGCCATACTTAATTCTCAAAGCTTTTCAACGCGTACCGCGGTTACCTTGTACTCGGGCGTTGTCCATTCCTTCTTGACAGTAGGAACGCAAAGTAGCCCGTTGTTCTCAACGCAAATTGAATGCCTCAATGGAGCGTCGGAATCACAGACAGCGACGTGTGAGGGAGGCGAGATATTCTCAAAGGTGCGAAAGCGAACGGTCGTCCTTGTCGATTTTGAAAAATTCATATCATCGGCTTGATCGACTTGCCGATTAAGCTCCTATCGAGTCTGCCGAATTAACGCAATGCCCGGACGATATATTGGCATCAAAGCTGCGTGTTCAAATCTGTGAAATTCCCGCGGAGATAAGAACTATGGAAAATGAAAAGGATCGCTTCGGGGAAACGATGCGACTGGTTGAGAGAGCCAAAGAAGACATCTACTTCGCCGAGCGCGAACGGGAACTTTTGGAGAAGCTGCACGGGCAGCTGCGTAAGGTCGACAAGCTTGAAGCG
>DASWHT010000104.1:0-3101 GCA_036398075.1 Binatia bacterium
CTCCGGTTAATGTCGTCGAGACGGACGAAAGCTGGTGGGTGATTTTAGCCATACCTGGAGTTGCGGTGGACCGGGTGGATGTAAGGCTGGAAGGTCGCGAACTAGTCATCACCGGCGATCGCCCGCTGCCGGGATGCTGCCATGATGGAGAACTCAAGATCTGGGAAATCCCGCTGGGGCGTTTCGAGCGGCGGGTCAGGCTGGCGGCGGGGGAGCATCAACCGTCGGTGGGCGATATTTCCCTCCAGAATGGCCTGCTAATCATCGAGCTAAGGAAGTAAACATGAACGCTGAAGCGCAGGAAACCCCTAAATCCAAACCTCATCTCGTCGTCCCTCCTGGAGCGTTGGTCATTTTGCCGTTGCGCAATACGGTGCTCTTTCCCGCCACGGTCATGCCGCTGGTCGTCGGCCGCCCGCCAAGCCTCCAGGCCGTCGAAGAGGCCGTGCGTCAGCAATTTCCCGTGGGATTCGTGAGTCAACGGGACCCGAAGATCGAATCTCCGCAGCCCAAAGACCTTTACGAAGTAGGCACGGCCGCGGACGTGTTGCGCATGTTCGGCCTGCCCGATGGACAGCGCCAGATCATCGTGCAAGGCCGCCAGCGGTTCGGCATCGGCGAATTTCTCGAGACCGATCCCTTTCTGATTGCGCGCGTCACCATGGTGGAAGAAAAGGTGCCGCCAACCAAAGAGTTCGAGGCGCGAATCTTGCATCTTCGTCAAGAGGCGTCCAAAGCTCTATCCCTGTTGCCGCAGCCGATGAACGAGCTGATAGCTATGATCGAAAGAATCGAAGATCCCCTCTCCTTGATCGATGTCATCGCATCCACGTTGGATCTTCCGCCCAACGAGAAGCAAGAAATTTTGGAGACTTTCGACCCGGAAGCGCGGGCCCAACGGGTCTCCGAAAAATTGGCGCGTCAGATCGAGCTGCTCGAGCTCAGCAAAAAAATCGGCGACGAAACCAAAGAATCCATGGATAAAACCCAGCGCCAGTATTTTTTGCGCGAGCAATTAAAGGCGATTCAAAAGGAACTGGGTGAGGAGGATGGTAAAAGCGTAGAAGCCGAAGAGCTGCGCAGGAAAATCTACGAGGCGAAAATGCCGCCCGAGGTCGAGAAGGAAGCGCTGCGAGAACTATCCCGGTTGGAACGCATTCCTGAGATGGCGGCCGAATACTCGTCCACGAGGACCTATTTTGACTGGCTGCTGGAGCTGCCATGGAGTATTTCCACAAAGGAAGAGATCGATCTGCCCAAGGCGCGCGAGATCCTCGACGCCGACCATTACGATCTCGAAAAAGTAAAAAAGCGCATCATTGAGTTCTTGGCCGTTCGTAAACTCATGCCGCAAGGGAAAAGTCCGATTCTTTGCTTGGTGGGCCCCCCCGGCGTGGGAAAAACCTCTCTCGGACAGAGTATCGCTCGGGCCATGAACCGAAAATTCGTGCGGCAAAGTCTTGGCGGGGTCCATGATGAGGCCGATATTCGCGGTCATCGGCGCACCTATATCGGCTCTCTGCCGGGCAATATCATTCAGGGCATTAGAAAGGCAGGAAGCCGAAATCCCGTCTTCATGCTCGATGAGATAGATAAGCTCAGCGCCAGTTTTCACGGCGATCCTTCCGCCGCTTTGCTGGAAGTGCTCGACCCGGCGCAAAACGCGACCTTTCAGGATCATTACCTCGGCTTGCCGTTCGATCTATCTCAGGTATTGTTCATCGCCACGGCTAACGTGCTCGATACTATTCCGGGCCCGCTTCGTGATCGCATGGAGATACTAGAACTGCCGGGATACATCGAGGAAGATAAATTGGCCATTGCGAAGGGATATCTCGTTCCCCGGCAGATTGCCGAAAACGGCCTGAAGGACAGTGAGATTCATTTTACCGACGAGGCGATTCGGGAAATTATCAGATCCTACACGCGTGAAGCCGGGGTTCGTCAACTTGAGCGTGAATTGGGCGCCGTTTGCCGGAGCGTGGCGACGCGCGTCGCGGAGGGTCTCAAGGAGACTGTCACCATCGATGCAGAGTCTATCCCCGCCTACCTAGGGCCGCCGAAATTTATCAACGAGATCGCTCTGCGGACCAGCTTGCCCGGGGTGGCCACCGGTTTGGCCTGGACGCCCGTCGGCGGCGACATCTTGTTCGTCGAAGCCACCAAGATGCCGGGAGACGGCAAGTTGATATTAACGGGGCAGCTCGGCGAGGTCATGAAAGAAAGCGCGCAGGCGGCACTGAGCCTCGTTAAGTCACGGGCGGGCATGCTTGGGATCGATGCCGGCCTGTTTAGACAAAACGACGTGCATATCCACATCCCTGCAGGCGCCATCCCGAAAGACGGGCCAAGCGCCGGCGTCACGCTTTTTGTCGCCCTCGTTTCACTCCTCACGGGACGACGAATCAGCAAAGATGTCGCCATGACGGGTGAGATCAGTCTCCGTGGATTAGTGCTCCCGGTGGGCGGGATAAAAGAAAAAGTATTGGCGGCGAAGAGGGCAGGTATCTCCAGCGTCTTGCTGCCCGAGTTAAACCGCAAAGATCTGGAGGAGATTCCAACGCTGGCCCGCAGCGGGATCCGCTTTGAGTTTTTGAGAACTGTCGACGACGCCTTGCAGCTCGCGCTGGAATCGGACGCCCCGGCCGATTCGGTTCCCAATGAACGTTTTTCGGCTCAACTCAACCCCTGATTGGGGGGGCGGCTGCGGGCCCATTCCCTTGCTAATTGGTCAGCCGGTTGCGCACGCTCTGGCGCGCCCAGAGAAGCAGCAGCAGAGACATTCCTAACGTATAGGCCAGGTCCCACAATACGGTTACGGAAAACTCGCCATTGAACGACGCGCGGGCGAGCCGCACGGGGTGCAGCAGCGGAAGCGCTTCGGCGACCCATAGCCACGGCTCTGCCAGCCGTTCCTTCAGAGGAAAGAACACATCGGAAAATAGAAACAGCGGGGTGAGAAAGAGCGTAAAATAAAAACTGAACATATCGATGTTTGAAATGCGCAGTGAGAAAATCATGCCGATGGCGGCAAAAAGCAATCCTGTGATCGGGATCACCAACAACGCCCAGAGCGACGACGGTAAAGGCGCCAGCCCGAA
>DASWHT010000105.1:0-2620 GCA_036398075.1 Binatia bacterium
CTTTTGTACCGGCGTGCGTGGAGCTTTCCGCCCGGATAAAAATACAGTGCTTGAGGTCGACTTTATAGAGAAAACAAATAAATTAGGCAGTTAGCCGCTCCGACAAGCAGCGCGAAACACAGATGCGATAAAAGGTGCGCCGGTATCTCGCGCTACGGATTTATCGGGGTGCTAGAAATTTTTCTTTAGTGTCGAAGTCAACAAATCGGCAACTGCACGTATCCGTAGTCAACTGTTCGTATACATCGGCTTTCGATCCCGTAGCGCCAGCCAGCCGCGGGCGATCCGATAGATCGCCCAGACGCCGGTCGCGAAGTAAATCCCCACCGCAAGCGGAATGCCCACGAAAGTAAAAAACAGCACTCCGCCGATCATGCACCAGAGGAGCGCAAACCAGAACGTCCGGATTTGCCAGCGAAAATGCGACTCGAGAAAGGTGCCGCTTGCCTCTCCTCTCTTTAGATAGTTGATGACGACGGCAATGATCGAGGGCACGCCAAAGACGAAGGCACCGACAATGGTTGCGGCGGTCGTCACGCCGATTAGAAGGCTCAGGGCGTGCAAGGCATACACGAGGTGCGCAACGGTGACGAGGCCTGGCGGTGGGGCGGTGGGGACCGCGGTGTTGTCGGTCATGAGCGCTGCTCCCGTCAACAATTACTTCGGAAAGATTTTTAACTTGTCGGCGGGCAAGCGCACATGCACTTGGCTGCCCGCCGCCAATTCGCGGTCGGCGTGTGTCGTCTTGCCCCTTAGTTTCTTGCCGTTGATCGATAATTGATAAACGGTGATGTCACCGAGAAAGAGTTGCGACTCGAGCGCCGCCGGAAATTCGTTTTTCAAACCGCTCGGCGCATGTGACACGACCACATCTTCCGGGCGGATCGCTACGGTGACGTCTCTAGCGGTCTGATTCGGCGGCGCGCAGTCGACAAGCCCGAGGCCGAGCTTTACCCGCCCGTCGCTTTGCAAGGCCCCCTCGAACTCATTCATTGAGCCCAAAAACTCTCCAACCTTGAGGTCTTGCGGAGAGTGGTATAACTCCTGGGGCGCGCCAATCTGGAGAATTTTACCGCCGCTCATGACAGCGATCCGGTCGGCGAGCGCCATCGCCTCTACTTGATCGTGGGTGACATAGAGCACCGTGATGCTGAGCTTCGTTGCTAAATTACGAATCTCGTCGCGCACTTCTTCGCGCAGGCGCGCGTCTAAATTACTCAGCGGCTCGTCCATCAGCAGCACTTTCGGCTCGACGGCCAGCGCCCGCGCCAGCGCCACGCGCTGCTGTTGGCCGCCGCTTAAGAATGGCACCGGCCTTGCGGCCAGCGCCGCGAGCTGCACCAGTTCAAGCGCGCCCATGACGCGGTCGCGAACTTTGGCGCGCGGCAGTTTGCGCTTGCCGTTGGCGAGCGGGAACGCCACGTTTTCGAACACGGTCATGTGCGGCCAAACGGCGTAAGACTGAAAAACCATGCCCAGCGCCCGGTCCTCCGCGGGGATAAAAATGCCGCGTTCCGGCGCGCTTACGACAACATCGCCAAGCTTGATTACGCCGCCATCGGCCTTCTCCAAACCCGCGACGCAACGCAGCAATGTCGTCTTGCCGGAACCGCTCAAGCCGAGGAGCACAAAAAATTCTTTCTCATTAACCTGCAAGTCGACGCCGTCCACGGCGCGCACCGCCTCACCGCCGGATTTAAAAATCTTGGTCAACGAACGAATATCAATCACACTGAATCCCCGATCCAGGATAATTTCCGACGCTACACCAGCGATTTCCCGCTCCCGTTCGAGACTATGTCGAGATGTCATCCTGAGGCGACAGCCGAAGGATCTCGACTTCGCCAGTGACCGAAAATGCGAGATGCTTCGCTGCGCTCAACATGACAGCCATGGGTTTTTTCATGTTGTGACAATGTCTTCTTCACGGGAGAGAAGCTCTCCGGAGCGCGCCACCCTCACCTCTAATCCTCTCCCTCCAGAGGAGGGCGAGGAGGTCAGCCGGACACGCCGCCGTGAATTTCATAATTCCAAACCTTCTCTGAGCCGATCTACGAAGCAGACGACTCTATATGTTGTTGGCGCCGCGCATAGATCCAAAAAGTCGTGACTAGCGGCGACATGACCGCCATCATGATGATGGCGATGGCGGCCGCGTCACCCAGCCCGCCCCCATGCCATTGGCCCCATATATAAGTGGAAAGCACCTGGCTCTTGGGCGACGCCAGAAATACCGCCATGGTCAGCTCGCGATACGCCGAGAGAGACGTCCAGATCCAGGCGTACACAATGCCAGGGCGAATCAGCGGCACGATCACCTTTGAAAGGATGCGCAGCGTCGAAACGCCGCCTACCTGCGCCGCTTCTTCCAGGTCCCGGTGCAGCTGGATCATGCTGTTGTTCAAGATCCTAGTGCCAAAGCTTACCCAGCAGAGGATGTAGACGGCCATGATCACATAGATCGTTCCATAGACCGGCACAACGTTGGAGATCAGCAGGGCAAAGTAAGCGATCGCCAGGGCGAAGAGCAAATTGGGCACGGGATGCGGCAGGAATGCGATGGCATCCAACGCCACGCGCCAACGCAAGCGCGAGCGGGTAACTATCCACGAGATGGCGG
>DASWHT010000106.1:0-3065 GCA_036398075.1 Binatia bacterium
TTGTAACCGGTGGCGAGGATATTCTTGTCGCGGACGATCACCGCGCCGACCTTGGCTCGGGTGCAGGTGGAACGTTCCGCCACCTTTCGGGTGATGGTCATGAAATATTGATCCCAGCTCAGTCTTTCGCTCATCTTCACCCTCCCGGAATAGCTATGCTATTGCGTGCGGATATGTATTTTGTCGCCGATTCGCGCGCTGCAACGCTGCTGCGCGTTGCCCTGGTAAACGGCGACTTCCAGAAGTCCCCAGCTGTTAATCAGCCCGATGCAACTGCCCTTCCCGCCGGCGCTGTAATTGGCGGTTAACCCTCGGATTACGACGTCACCAACGCTAATCACAAGTTCATCAACGGGCAGATCCTCCAGTTCGCGCTCGGTAACGTTGGTAAACAGGTTGCCAAAGCCATCAATGTAGACGATCTCACCATGGAGGCCACCCAACGATTTAGTAATGCCAGGCCAGGAAATTCGGGTAAAATCTTGCACCGGTTCACCAAACGCTGTGACATCGATGCCAAATGAAAGATGGGCGGCCACCGGGGCGAAGATGTCGCGGCCGTGAAAGGTCGCGCTGACCGGTTGCCGGTGGTAGTTCGCGTTCGACAGATGGATGATCCGAGCCGGTTCTTTATTTCCCAGCGCCAGGCTCAAAACCCCGTTGTCGGGACCAATAAAGTAATTCCCTGCGGCTTCGATCAATATAGGACGGCGCGCGCCGCCGACTCCGGGGTCAACCACCGCTACATGGATACTACCGCGGGGGAAATGAGTTACGGAGTGGCGCAAAATCAACGCCGCGCCCATGATGTCTTGGGGCGCGACGCCGTGGCTCAGATCGATAATGCGGGCTTGGGGATTGATGCCGGCGATGACGCCCTTCATGATGCCGACGAAGGGATCTTTATAGCCGAAGTCCGTCGTGAGCGCGATGATCATGGGCTGTGCCGGTCGCGTCGCGCCATCGTGGGCTAGCTGGTAAACAGTTTTTGATCCACCATTTCACAAATGACATGGCCGACAAGTATATGGGTTTCCTGAATGCGCGGGCTGGTTTTACCCTCGGATGCTTGCAGTAAGAAATCGACTTTGGCTGCCATTTTACCGCCTTTGCCGCCGGTCAAACCTATGGTCGTGATTTTGAGTTCCCGGCACGCGTCGAGGGCTAAAAGAATGTTGGCGGAGTTGCCGCTAGTCGAGATGGCCAAAGCCATGTCTCCCGCTCTCCCCAACGCTTTTACTTGCTTGGCGAATACTTGGGAATAATCATAATCGTTGGCGATGGCCGTCAACGCCGACGTGTCTGTGGTCAACGCCAGGGCGGCCAGGGGCGGGCGTTCAATGAGAAAACGATTGGTAAATTCTGCGGCGATATGCTGAGCGTCCGCGGCGCTGCCGCCGTTGCCGAAAATCAAGAGCTTGTTGCCGCGTTGGAGCGCGGCGGCGACGGCATCAATGACCCGCACGAGCATGTCGAGATTATCGCGCAGGAAGGCTCGCTTGACGCGGACACTTTCCTCAAACGCCCATTCAATCGCTTGCTTCATAGTCTCAACGCCCACCGAGATCAGACCGACTAGGAACTCTTTTTATCACAAGGTCCGGGTGGGAGAAACTAGGCGCGGAAAAATCCCCGGATCGCGCTCACAATGTAATCTTGTTCGTCCGCGGCCAGTTCGGGATAGAGCGGCAGCGCCAAAACCTGGGTTGCGGCAAGCTCAGCCGCTGGAAAATCCCCTTTTTTATACTCCAGGCCGGCGAAACATTCCTGCAGGTGAAGCGGCAACGGATAATAGACCTCGCTCTGAATGCCGCGCTCGGCCAGGAAATTTTTCAGCTCGTCGCGCCGCTGGGCGCGAATGACGTAACTGTTGAAAACATGAGTTTTGTCCGCCAGCGGCGGCGGTATCGAGATAATTCCATCGTCCCCAATGAGACCGCTTAGGGTAAAGAGCCGGTGATAAGTTTGCGCCCGTGCGATCCTTTGCGCGCACCATTCGTCCAAATAGCGTTGCTTCACGCCGAGCACCGCCGCTTGAAGAGAATCGAGACGTGAGTTGATGCCGCTTAGCCGATGGTGATACTTTCTGTTCTCCCCATGCATGCGCAGCGTCTTGATTTTGTCCGCCAGCACGGCGTCCTGGGTGGTCACGAGTCCGCCGTCGCCGTAGCCACCTAGGGTTTTGCTCGGAAAGAACGAGAAACAGCCGAGATCGCCGATGGCGCCTGCGAATGTTTCCCTGCCCGCGATGCTTGTTCGGCCGCCGCAAGCCTGTGCGACATCCTCAACGACGCGCAGGCCGAATCTTTGCGCCAGGGATAGAAACTCCTCCATCGCGCTACACCGTCCGAAAAGATGCACGGGAAGTAGTGCTTTGATGCGCAGGCCCGTCTTAGCATCCACTGTCCGGCCGTTTTCGCGGCGCGCCCGCTGAGCGAGCAATTTTTCTAGCGCCGGCGCCGAGAGCAGATAATCGCCGGGTTCGATATCGACGAACAGCGGCGTCGCGCCGAGGCGCGTGATAGACGACACGGTGGAAAAAAAAGTAAACGGCGTAACGACGACGCCGTCGCCGGGACCGATATCCAGGGCCATCAGCGCGAGTAGCAACGCATCGCTGCCCGAAGCGACGCCGGCGGCGTGGGCGCAGCCGAGGTATCGAGCCATTTGCTCTTCGAACCGGCTCACCGCCGGTCCCAAGATAAATTGCTGGCTCTCGAGCACTTCGTCGATGGCGATGAGCACCTCGGCGCGAATTCCGGCATACTGGGCGCGCAGGTCGACGATGGGAATTTTATATGTGCTAGACACTGGTTTTGACGGCCGGTGACCGTCCTTTCAAGGTGTTCTCGGCCACCTCAGCAAGGAGCCGGTCGTGCTCGTGGTCAAGGGCGAAGACCCTGAACTGGACCACCTTCGACGGTATGAATTCAAATAGCTCGGCCAATGATTCCTTGGCAATATCGCCGCTGGAGGGATCGAAGATGTAAATCTGCTTTTTACCCATGGCAAAAGGATTTTCCGGCCGCGGATCTTGGGTCGCCATGTCGATGCGAAACACGAGC
>DASWHT010000107.1:0-6544 GCA_036398075.1 Binatia bacterium
CAGGAATGTAAATAATCGTGGCGCTATCCTCGTAACCCAGCCTACCCTCACTATAGCGGTAGCGTAAACAATCTCTGATCTGGCTTGATCAGATGCTCGTGCCCCGTCTCCGTCACCGCGCAGGTGTATTCGACCTGCACCGATCCCCAGCCCATGACCTGGCTGGAAGCTTCCAGGTTGACGGTCATGCCGGATTCCATGGGAACGTTAGACGTGTTCGGCAGGAATGGATCGTCCACCTCCTCCGCCGGGCCGAACAAAAATGGAAATTCCCTCGCTTCGAGACCGATTGTGTGCCCAACGAAAAAGTTCGAATAGTCCGGCAGCCCCGCCGCGCGCACGCCGGCAACCATAGTTTCAAACAGCTCTTGCGGACGCGCGCCGGGTTTTAAGCTCTCCACCGACTTGAGCACGCCCGCCTGCACGGCGCTATAGCGTTTGCGATGCTCATCGGTGGGTTCTGCTCCGACGCAGCCGGACTTGCAAACGTCGGCGTGATAGCCATTGAGGGAGCAACCCATGTCAACGCGGAAGATATCGCCTTTCTGTAAAACGTTTTCTTTGATCACGGGGGAGTTGCCGCCGCGACTGATGTTCATATGCATCCAGTAAACCTGCCCGCCGGTCCTTGCCACTTCGCCTTTGTAGATGCCCGCCAGCTCGCTTTCTTTAACGCCCGGTTTCGCGGCTCGCAGCATGGCATTGATCGCTTGTTCGTTCAGCGCGGCCGACTCTCTCAACCGCTGAATTTCAGCGGGTGTCTTGATCATGCGCACGTAGCGGAAGAAGCTCGACGCCGTCAACAGTTTGGCATCCGGTAAATACGAACCGATCTTCTGATAAATCGTGAGCGGAATACCAAAATGATCCATGCCGATCCGGCTCTTTCCCATGCCCTTGTCCGTAATCAATTGCGCGAGAGCTCTTTCGGGAGTCGGGCCTTTCGGCTCGCCTGCTGCGAGATCGAGGGTGCGTTTCTCCTCATTGCACAGTTTGTTTGGATCGGGAACGAGATGCTTGCGTGCGCGCCCGTAGGTGTAAACTTCTTTGAGCCAAACCTGGTCGAGCGCCGCATATGCGACATCGCCGCTGGGAATCAGCAATGCGGGCGATTGCGCCGGGTCGCGCGGATAGACCACATAAACCTGTGATCCGCCGTAGCGATAACCGTTTTGACTCCACGAGGCATGGCCGCTCAAGTAGTAAATATTCTCCGGCGTCGCGGCGACGACACCGGCCAGGTCATGCTTATCCATAAGCGCAAGCAAACGATCGCGATTGTAAAGCATGGGAAACTACCTCCGGTACAAATTCTAAATTGGAGTGATGGAGTACTGGAGTGGTGGAGTATTGGGCTAATTCCGAAACCCAGTACTCCAATACTCCACCACTCCATTACTCCAATCTTCTATATTCCAGTTTCGGGAGCGTCGCCACGAGGAATGCAGTCAAGTTTCCGCGACCCGGCAACTTTAAATCCAACGCTAAGATCTTAGCAAATGGACAATCTGATCGATGCAGGCTTCTGGTTTGGCCTCTAACGTCCTGAGGTGAATTTCGGGCGCGCGCGGGGGCTCGTAGTCGCTGTCGATGCCGGTGAAGTTTTTCAGTTCGCCACGCCGTGCCTTGGCATACAGCCCTTTCGCATCGCGGCGCTCACACTCCTCCAGCGGCGTATCCACGAAGACTTCGATGAACTCACCGGCATCAAACAGGCCGCGAGCCAATTCGCGCTCCGCTCGAAACGGTGAAATAAAGGCCACGATCACGATCAATCCCGCATCCACCAAGAGTTTCGCGACCTCGGACACTCGGCGAATGTTCTCCACGCGGTCCGCCTCGGTGAATCCTAAATCCCGATTGAGCCCGTGGCGAACGTTATCGCCGTCCAAGATATAGGTGTGCCTGCCGTCTACATGCAAACGCTTTTCCAAGAGGTTCGCAATCGTCGACTTACCCGAACCCGAGAGCCCGGTAAACCACAGGCAACACGCCCGCTGATGCTTCATGTCGGCCCGGGCGGCTTTGGTTACCTCTAACGCTTGCCAGTGTACGTTCACGGATCGACGCAGCGCAAAATGGATTATGCCGGCGCCGACGGTTTCGTTGGTCAGCTTGTCGATGACAATGAACGCGCCCAGCTTCTTATTCTCGTGATAAGGCGCAAATGGCACGGATCTATCGAAACTCACATTAACCGTAGCGATTTCGTTCAAGCCTAGCGTTTTGGCCGCGAGGTGGGCGCCGGTATTGACGTCCAGACGGTGCTTGATGTGGGTGATGTTCACACTCGCGGACTTGGTGTGGATCAGGGCAGCATAGGTGCGCCCAGGCAGCAAGGCGTGCTCGCTCATCCAGAACAGATCCGCCTCGAACTGGTCGGCCGATTCAACCGGATGCGAGGCGGTTGCAATGACATCCCCCCGGCTCGCGTCGACCTCATCCTCAAGGACCAATGTAACCGACCGCCCGGCGGCCGCTTCGGGCGCGGCACCACTCCCGACTACGATCTTCTTGACACGACTAACCACCCCCGAGGGGCTGATCCGCACACTGTCGCCGGGCCTGACCGAGCCGCTGCCGATACGCCCGGAAAATCCTCGAAAGTCCAGGTTAGGTCTGTTGACCCACTGCACCGGCATGGCAAACGGATGGGCCGCCTCGCGGTCTTCGGCCGGCACGGTCTCGAGCCACTGCAAGAGACTCTGCCCCTCATACCAAGGCATCGCGGCATAACCCGGATCAACGATATTGTGACCTTCGAGCGCGGACAAAGGAATCGCCGCGATCGTCTCAAAGCCAAGATCCTGGGCGAAGCGACGATAGGCAAGCTCGATTTCGTCAAATACCGATTGCGACCAGCCGACAAGGTCCATCTTGTTGACGGCGAGCGCCACATGGCGGATGCCGAGCATCGAGACAATGCGGCTGTGGCGTTTGGTCTGAGTGAGCACTCCCTTGCGAGCGTCGATCAGCAAGACAGCCGCCTGAGCAGTCGACGCGCCGGTCGCCATATTGCGGGTATACTGCTCATGGCCCGGGGTATCGGCCACGATGAAGCGTCGCATGGGAGTGGCGAAGAAGCGGTAGGCAACATCGATCGTAATGCCTTGCTCTCGTTCGGCCTGCAATCCGTCAACCAGCAGCGCAAAGTCCAGGCGCTCGCCCTGGGTGCCGAATTTCTTCGAGTCCGCCTTGAGCGCTTCCAGTTGATCCTCAAAGATCAGCTTAGTCTCGTAGAGCAAGCGGCCAATCAACGTCGACTTGCCATCATCGACACTGCCGCAGGTTATGAAGCGCAGCGTATCCATTAAAAATACCCTTCCTGCTTCTTGCGTTCCATGGAACCGGCGCCATCGTGGTCGATGATGCGTCCCTGTCGCTCCGAGGTTGTCGCCCCCAGGGTTTCGGCCACGATTGCGTCGAGCGTCGTTGCGCTGCTTTCAATCGCGGCAGTCAACGGGTAACAACCAAGTGTGCGAAAACGCACCATGCGCATTTCCGCCGTTTCGCCGGGCTCCAGCGGCAGCCGATCATCGTCGAGCAGTATCAATTGCCCATATCGTTTAACCACCGGCCGCTTGGACGCGAAATATAGCGGAACGATCGGAATGTTCTCTTGGCGAATGTAGGCCCAGATATCGGCTTCCGTCCAGTTGGACAGCGGAAACACTCTTATCGTTTCGCCGGTATTGATTCGCGTGTTGTAAAGATTCCAAAGTTCGGGGCGCTGGGCCTTAGGATCCCAACGATGCCCGGGAGCGCGAAACGAAAAAATGCGCTCTTTGGCGCGGGATTTCTCCTCGTCGCGCCGGGCGCCGCCAAAAGCTACATCAAACCCGTAGAGATCAAGCGCTTGCTTGAGCGCCTCGGTTTTCATGACATCGGTGTGGTACGCCGAACCATGGGTGATCGGCCCGATACCCTCGGCAGCGCCGCGCGGGTTGGTGTAGCTGATCAGCTCAAAGCCAATTTCGGCCGCCATGCGGTCGCGGAACGCGATCATCTCCCGAAACTTCCATCCGGTATTGATGTGCATCAGCGGGAATGGGATCGGTCCAGGATAAAACGCCTTTAGCGCCAGGCGCAACATCACCGACGAGTCTTTGCCGATCGAGTACAGCATCACCGGTTTCGCGGCGGTTGCCGCTACTTCACGAATTATCTCGATCGATTCAGACTCCAGCTCTGAAAAAATAGCGTGACCCATTTCGTTAATTTATCCCCTTATTGAAGGCATTTTCCTGTTTGCGACCATCGAAACAAACAATTTAGTATTATTGCATATCAGACACATGCCGGAAATTCCCTTGCGGTCGCTGAAAAACTCGCAGAGGCGGATGAGGGAAATGGGGCGCTGGAGTATGGCATTAAGGGCAAACGGCACGTGATTCTTTTTTAGCGGCCCGCTCAATGCGGAACGGCGCGCTTCGCGGCTAAGATACGATCGGCCGACGCGGCGACCTCGGCAACAAGAGACCCCATTTTTGGATGAGCGGGTTCGAGGTCCGGTTTGAGGCCGAATTGTTCCAGCACTTCCGTGCATACCGGCCCGACGGACGCGACGACGATATTCTTGCACGCCAAACGTAATTTCTCATCGGCGTTGTCGTCGGCTGCGACTCGGAACAGGTGATCGACCTGCGCACCGTTGGTGAAAAGCGCGATATCCGCTTCGCCACCGAGAATTTCTCGAATCCCTTGGCGCAGGGGCCCGATGTCTTCCGGCAATGCCCACCGATAAATGGGAATCGTCTGCAGGACGGCGCCGCGCTGCTCGAGCGCTGACACCAGCTCCGGATTGGGAATGCCGTATTCCTGAACCGCGATCCGTTTGCCGCGAAGTTCGACGGCCCCATCGAGCGTGGCGAGCACTTCACGCCAAGTGTTGGGTTCCGGCACGGTGATTGCGGCTTGCAATCCCAACTCTTTGAGCGCTGCGATGGGCTTCGGCCCGCGCGCCACGAGGCGCGTTTGACGCAGGGCCGAAAGGATTCTCTCCTGGGGATATTGCGTCAGCAGCACGTTATTTAGCGTGCGCGTGCCGACCCCGGTCATCAGCAAGAGGAGGTCGACCGCGCCGGCTTCCAGCTGCCGGAAGAGATCGAAAGCCGCGCGATTCTCGCCGAGAGGAATTTCGCGCATCGACGGCGCGAGAATGGGCTTCCCGCCGTAGCGCCGGATTAGTTCCGCCATCTCCTTGGCGCGGCGGCTTTCGAAGGAGACAACCCTAAGCCCCTGCAGGTCGGGCCGCGAAATCGCATTCATGGACCGCCTGATTGTAAGACACAGGCATGAACCATTGCAACTCATCAGCTAACGAAACGACATCGCCGACTACGATCAAAGCCGGGGGCTGAACATGCGCGGACCTTTCGACGATGTTCGCGAGAGTCCCGATAACGTGTTCTTGCGCGATTGTCGTGCCGCGGTGGATCACCGCCACTGGAGTTTCCGGCCGACGGCCATGCGCGATGAGCTTGGGGACGATGACGGGGAGATTAGCAAGGCCCATCAAAATAACCAGCGTATCCACCGCCGTCGCAAGTTTCGACCAGTCCACCAAATCCTGCGACTTGCGCGCCTCATGGCCGGTGACGACCGCGAAGGACGAGGCTAATTTCCGATGCGTCAGCGGGATACCCGCGTAGGCGGGCACCGCCACCGCAGAACTGACACCAGGAATAATCTCGAAAGGAATGCCGGCATCCGCCAGCGCTTCAGCCTCTTCTCCACCGCGACCAAAAACGAATGGATCGCCGCCTTTTAGCCGGACCACTTCATAACCAAGCCTGGCGTAGTCGATTAACGCCCGGTTGATCGCCTCTTGGGGAACGCAATGACGCCCCGCTTGTTTGCCCGCGAAAATTCTTTGCGCCACCGGCGAACACTCTTCGAGAATCGCCGGGTTCACGAGCCGGTCGTAGACGACCACTTGGGCCTGGCGCAGCAGTTCCAATCCGCGCACCGTGAGCAAACCCGGATCGCCCGGTCCAGCGCCGACGAGATAAACTTTGCCTGTGTTCATGAAACAGCTCCCAACATTTTGAGAAGTAGCGCTTTCGCCTGCTCGGCTCGGTCCTCTTTAAGCAAGCGGCGGAATTCCCCGGTCAACGCTTCGTTCCACACGCGCGCGCTCGCGACAATAGATTTTTCCCTGAGTTCCCGGCGCACCTCGCTGGCGATTTGCACGAGTCGCGCATAGTCCGCCGTGAAGTAGATTTCCAGTTCCTCGCGAATCGCTCGCGTCGTCGCCGGACTCGCTCCCCCCGTCGAGATCGCCACCGAGAGCTCGCCGCGGCGAACCACCGCCGGGAGAATGAAATCGCAATTTTCCGGATCATCGGCCGAGTTGATCCAAACAGCTCGCGAACGCGCCTCTGAAAAAACCACGTGATTGGCGACGCCGTCATCGGTGGCGACGAACACAAGGTCAAATCCCTCGATGTCTCCCGCCTCATAGGCGCGGGCCATGTGTCGCACGGCACCTGCTCTTGCCACCTTTTCAAGCCGGTCGGTGATTGCCGGACTGACGACGGTCACA
>DASWHT010000108.1:0-3012 GCA_036398075.1 Binatia bacterium
TCCGTCGGCGACGGTGATTCAGGACTTGCTGTCCGTAATCATTTATCTGCGGATTGCGACCGCAATGCTGCCATAGTAGGTTCCAATCGTTCAAGCAGTTGGATCTGTTTGTCACTTTTGATACGTCATCGCCTTCTTGATCCGCGCCTCCGCTAATGCAATTGCAGCTTGGCGGGGCAGCAAACCGTTCTTCTTAGCATTGGCGAGGACCTCATCACTATTCGCGCTGATTTTCTCTCCTATCGTTTGGAATGCCTGTGTCTGTGTGCCACCGTGGTATTCCACGGACGCGCAGATCACACCACCGGCGTTGGCGATGAAATCGGGAATCACCAGCGTGCCTTTTTCATGGAGAAATCGTTCCGCTTCCGGCGTGAATGGAATGTTGGCTCCTTGCGGCACGAGCTTGGTTTTCAGACGATGCACGTTGTCCTTGCGGATGACATCCGGGCGGGCGGCGGGAATCCAGATCTCGCAGTCGATATCGATCACTGCATCGGCGGCGAGTTTTTCTCCTTCCGGAAAGTCCATAACGCTCTTGCCGGAATCCTTAAAAGCAATGAGCCGCGCAACGTCGATGCCTTTCGGATTATAAATCGTCCCATGCGAATCGCTTGCGGCGACCAGCACTGTGCCTGTTTTGCCGAGGAATCGCGCGGCGTGCTTGCCCACCGAGCCGAAGCCCTGGATTACTACACGTGCTCCTTTGAGACTAAAATCACAATATTTCAGCGCCGCCTCCACGCTGGCTTTGAGGCCCAAACCCGTCGCGCCGATCTCATCGAGCGGGATGCCGCCGATCTCCGGCGGCAGGCCGACGGCGCGGCCGATCTCGTCTTTGATCCATGCCATGCAGCGCTCGTCGGTGCCCATGTCGGGACCGGGAATGTATTCGACGAGATCGCGAATGCCACGGGCGAAGGCGCGGATCAACTGCTCTTTTTTCGCCAAGTCCATTTTCGGGTCGCCGAAGATCACCGATTTGCCGCCGCCGTGCGGCAGATTGGCAGCGGAGTTTTTCATCGTCATAGCGCGCGCCAATCGAAACGCTTCTTGAGCGCTGACGTCGGGCGCCATGCGGATGCCGCCGATGGACGGGCCGCGGGCGACGTTGTCGATGGCGACGACAGCTTTGAGTCCGGATTTCGGATCGTAGATATGCACGATTTTTATCGGGCCCAACTCGTCGGTAAAATCGAAGATGCTTTCCATAATACCTCCACCAGGTTCGGCCGTTCGATATGGCCGCGCTGGTCGATGGATTCTGCGCTCAGGCGTGTAAACGAGATCACCGGAGCGCCCCGCCGTTCGGCGCCGAACAGGGCAAAGTCCTTGACATAGAGGCCGGACAGAAACCCGCACCGGCCGAGTATTCGACTAGCAATCTTGACGCCCTGTCCGCCGCGGCCGTGAAATCTGACTTCAATCATTGCCTTTCCACAAATCCCATTGGCTGTCGACCGCAAGATAAGTGCCACCGAGCATCGATGAAACGAGCGCGCTATCGGATATTATGTCTGCAGTTTCGCCGGGTAAGGCCTCGTTGATTGCACAAATGAGAGAAGCCGCAGGTTTTTTTTCAATATTGAGAAATTGACCTTTGGGAATTGAGAAATTTCAAGCCTTCCTGCTGGCACAGTGATTGCGAAACCATAAGGCTGGCAAACCACCACACAAAAAAAGGAGGGAATAACCATGCCAGACAAAGTGAAGGAAAAAGAAACGAAGGCGGTAACTCCCTGGCGACCGTTCATGGATCTCGCCCGGTGGGAGCGAGACATGATGGAAGACTTCTTTGGCCGCAGAGCGCGACCCTGGTGGCCGGAGCGATGGTTTAGGGGGGAGGAGCTGGACGTGAGAGTTCCAACGGTTGATGTTTACGAAGAGAAGGACGACATCGTTGTGAAGGCCGAGCTTCCCGGGATGGACAAAGACAACATCGAGGTGAATCTCACCGATCACACACTGACCATCAAGGGGGAGAAGAAAAAAGAGGAAGAGGTGAAGGAGGAGAACTACCATCGGTCGGAGCGGTCCTATGGGAGCTTCCTAAGGACTTTGGAACTGCCGAAAGACGTTCACGCTGACAAGGTCAAAGCCTCTTTTAAGAACGGTATCTTGGAAGTGAGGATGCCGAAGACCGAAGCGGCAAAGGCCAAAGAGATCAGGGTGAAGGTCGAGTAGGGAGAGCAACAGATGCGAGCGTAGGGCAATTTGCCAGTGGGCAAAGGAGACGGGGAGAACGCCATGTATAGCAAGATACTAATACCGTTGGATGGTTCCAAGACGGCAGAGAAAGTTCTGCCCTATGCTCGTTACCTGGCGGGGAAGTTTAAGATTCCCATCGAGCTATTGGCGGTCATCGATATCGCCGAGATGGCGGCGCATATGGCCGCAGAAAAGGCGCGTTTTCTCGATGCGATGGTCGAAGACGGCGTAAAGCACAGTACAGTCTATCTCCGGGGCATCGCGAGCACGTTTCCGGGCGCGGATGTGAAATGCAGCGTCGAAAGGGGCCGTGCGGAGGAAGTGATCGTTGAAAAAGGCGAAGCGGACAGGGCGATGATGATTACGATGGCGACCCATGGCCGTTCCGGTTTGAATCGCTTCTTGTTGGGTAGCGTTGCTGAGAAAGTCTTGCGTGGAACCGCCAATCCTTTGCTGTTGGTTCGAGCGACAGAGGAGGCGAAGTCGGTCGGCGAGGCGGCGCTGAAGTCGATCATAGTGCCTTTGGATGGGTCCGAGCTGGCGGAGAGCGTGTTACCGATGGTCGCCGGTTTGGCGAAGACGCTCGACTTAGAGGTCGAGTTGTTCCGCGCTTACCACATTCCCTACAACGTTTACGCGGGCGACGAAGGATACTACGCGGGAAACTTTGACGAGATGATCGCCGGCGTGCGCGAAGAAGCGAGTGAATATCTTGACAAGAAGGTTACCGAGATCAAGAAGCTCGGAATTGCCAAGGTGTCATGCGTGACGAAGGAAGGTTCCGCTGGGGACGAGATCATCGCG
>DASWHT010000109.1:0-7170 GCA_036398075.1 Binatia bacterium
CTTCCCGAGGCGGATGAGTATAACGAGGAGCTCGCTGAAAAAGACCTCGTGTTTCTAGGCTTGATCGGCATGATGGATCCGCCCAGAGAGGAGGCCGTCGAGGCGGTGCGGGTCTGTCGACAAGTGGCAATCAAGCCCATCATGATCACCGGCGACCACAAACTCACTGCCGTCGCCGTAGCGAAGGAAATTGGCATTCATCGCGAAGGCGATCTGGTATTTACGGGGGAAGACCTGAGTAAAATCGACGATCAGGAATTCGACCGCGTTGTCGATAAAATTACCGTCTACGCCAGGGTCTCACCGCTCGACAAGCTCAAGATCGTCAAGGCGTGGAAGAACCGGGGCGAAGTCGTTGCCATGACAGGCGACGGCGTCAACGATGCCCCAGCCTTAAAACACGCCGACATCGGGATAGCGATGGGCATCACCGGCACCGAGGTGGCTAAAGAGGCAGCGGATATCGTTTTAAGCGATGATAATTTTGCCACCATCGTCCGTGCCATCGAGCGGGGCAGATGGATCTATGACAACATCAAAAAATATCTGACCTATCTCCTCAGAGCGAATATTACCGAAGTCGTGGTGTTAGGCGGCGTCGTCATGGTCATGGGGCCCGAGTACTTGCCGCTGCTTCCAGCGGCGATCCTGTATATCAACCTGGCCACAGACGGGCTTCCAGCGCTCGCGCTGGGGGTGGCGCCTGCGGATCCGGATATCATGCAGAGAGCTCCGCGCGATCCTCGGGAGAGCGTGTTTTCAAAGGATGTAAGAATGCTGATCCTGATGGCGGTAATAATCGAGTGCCCGATATTCCTGTGGATGTTCTTTCAATCCCAACCCGATATGGAACTTGCGAGGACTCGAGTCTTTTTCATGTTCGTTTTTATTGAGCTCATCATCGCCATTAACTTTCGCTCTTTAAGATACAGCCTTGTACAAGCGCCTCCGCACAAATGGCTCCTGATCGCTATCGGCTGGGAACTAGCTCTGATAGTTGTGTTGATGCAATTTCCAGCGGTCCGGAATGCCTTCGGGATCACCATGCCGTCGGCCTCCGACCTTGGGATAATCGTTGCCCTGGGCGTCGGTATCGTCATTGTGATCGAGGTGGCGAAGGCCGGTTTCAGAACGACGGCGCGCCGGCGCACTATGACGGCTTATGCGGAACGGGGGTAGGCAAACATCCCGTTCGGCGTAACGGCTGCGAAAGTCACGCGCTTTGCCGCGTGATTTTCGCCGTTCGTGAGTGAAAAACGAGCACGAGAAACGAGCACGATCTCGCCATCTCCGCTGGCGTATCCCTCGCTTTTGCGCTATGGCTCCGATCAAGCAAGAAAGATTCTTAAGAACGATGGTTCAAGGAGGGGCGATGCTGGACCCCGTTGAGTCGCTAAAAGAAAAAATAGTTTTGCTTTGTAAAGTGTTGCAGCACCAAGGCATCTTGGACGGCTATGGCCATGTCACGGCCCGCTTGGCTGACGGACGAATTCTCAGCACCCCGCACATGCCGCCGGGCAAGGTCGCCATGCGTGACATCATCGTCATCGACGGGGAGGGACAAAAACTGGCGGGTTTCGGCGAGCCCAACGGTGAAACGTCAATGCATACGTCGATTTACCAGGCCCGGCCCGACGTTCAATGCATCCTGCATTATCATCCGGACGAGCTTGTCGCCGTTGCCGCCGCCGGCCAGGGCATCAAGGTCATTGCCAATTGCGGCGTGGATTTTTATCGCGGCACGCCGATCTACGATTCTCCTCTATTGATCCGAACCCGGCAGTTGGGAGATCAAGTGGCTGAGATTCTCGGCGATCGCAACGCGGTGCTATTGCGCGGCCATGGTGGAACCGTTGTGGCGAATGACTTGGACAAGCTGCTTCGTCTGGGAATCAATCTCGTGCGCTCGGCAAAAATCCAGATCATGGCGGCCACGTTGGGACCCCTAAAGACCCATACCCGGGAAGAGTGCGAACAAATGGTCAAAGGCCATGACCGGCCTGACGCTAACCGACGATACATCGATTACTATATTTCCGAGGTCGTGGACTAGCGGGCGCTTACGTGGTTTCGAGTTCCAACCCGAAACCCGAAGTATTTAAGGAATGCGCCGCGCCCAAATCCGCCTGTAATCCCCCTTTGCCAAAGGGGGATGTAGCTAACCCCTCTTTGTAAAGAGAAGGGGAGATTTATGATCGAAACGTTTCGTAGGGGCGCAGCATGCTGCGCCCGATGAGATAACGGATATGCGCGATCAAAATACCCAGACCACAACACCCGATGCATCGAAAACAACAGCCGCCGCCGCCGATTTCGTCCAGAACGTCACTTACAACGATATCCCGGCTGATGCCCTGCGCATCGGCACGCGCTGTTTGCTCGATGGCCTGGGACTCTTCGTCGCGGGATCGGAAGAACATTCGGCGCAGATTCTGGCGGAAGAGGCGGAAGCGATGGGCGGCAAGGCCGAGGCGTTTTTGCTGGGACGAGGCAATATCAAAGTTCCCGCGCCCATCGCGGCGCGTGTGCTCGGCACCGCGGGCCACGCCCATGATTGGGACGATAGCCAGGTGAGCAGAGACCCGGCGCATGTTTATGGTTTGCTCACCCATCCGACGATTCCACCGCTCACGAGCGCGCTGGTGATGGCGCAGAGGCTCGGCGGTGTTGGCGGCGAGACGTTTATGCTCGCGTTTCTCACCGGCTTCGAGGTGGAGTGCAAGATCTCCGAATGGATGTCACCGCAGCATTATCTGCGCGGCATGCATTCAAGCGCCACGGTGGGAACCTTCGGCGCCTATGGAACGGCGGCAAAGCTGCTGGGGCTCAAAGGGGACAAGCTGCGCGGCGGTTTCGGCATCGCGGCAAGTTTTGCCGCCGGCATTCGCTGCAACTTCGGCACCATGACCAAACCGCTTCACGTCGGACGCGCGGCGGAAAACGGCGTCACGGCCGCGCTACTCGCAGAGCGCGGTTTCACCGCCGACCCGGATGCCTTGGACGGACCCTGGGGATTCTACGCGGTGCAAGGGGGCGGTGTCAGCAAGGAGAAAATTGCCCAAGGCTTCGGCAAAACCTGGACGATCATCGACCCCGGTGTTTCGATCAAACCCTATCCCTGCGGCGTGCTCACGCATCCAACGATCGACTTGATGCTCAAGCTCGTCACGGACAATGACGTGAAACCGGAGAACATCGAAGCGGTCAAAGTTTACGCCGGCACGAATATTCTAAACCCGATTCGCTATCCGGTGGCGGCGAATCATTTGCAAGCGAAGTTCTCGCTGCCGGCGGCTCTCGCCATGATCGCCCTGGCGCGCAAAGCGGGCAAACGGGAATTCTCCGATGAGTTTGTCGGCTCGGCTGGCATGCAGGCCGTGCAGCGGAAAATAACCGCTGAATTCGACCCCGAGATCGAAAAGATGGGCTTCGACAAGATGCGCTCGCGCATCGCCATTCGCATCAAAGGCGGGGGCACCGTCGAGGGCTGGGCCGACGAGCGCTACCGCGGCGGACCGGATAACCCGATGAGCGATGCCGAGCTGGAAGCCAAGGCGCGCTCCTGTTGCGAAGGCGTGCTGGATGAGAAAGCGACGGCAAGATTGATTCGCGCCGCGTGGGGTATTTCTCGCTCGTCAGACGCGAGCGAGCTGATGAAGCTCATCAACGGCGTCAAAATATAAACTAGTGAACTGTAACAGCTACATCGCGTTTGCCGTTCATGGTTCGAGAGCCTCACCACGAACGGCTTGTGCCTTGACCGTTCACCCTGAGCTTGTCGAAGGGTTCTTCGAACTTAGACGCGAATCAACTGTTACAGTTCACTAGTGTCGTGTTTTAGAAATTCGAGGGCTGATCAATGCCTCCCAGTGGTCATTGCCGCGGAAGCGGGAATCCAGAACCCCCACTTGCAAGGGACGGTCGCGACCGTCCCCTACAAAGTTTGCTAAGAGACAAAGAGGGGGTCCTGGATTCCGGCTCGCGCTAGCTATCGCCAGCTTGGCCGGAATGACGTATAAATAACTCTCCCCGATTAAGAACACCACATTCGAACAGGGGTACAAGAAACATACGCTTGGCAAGCGCCGCCGAAGTAAAGTAATCTCCCCCAAGAGGTGCAAGATGAAAATTGCCGCCATTGAGTTAACCGAGCTGCAAAACATTCCGGTCACGCCGCCGTTGTTCAAACAACCGCTAAGAACCGGCGTACGGCTGGTGAAAGTTAAAACCGACGACGGCTTGACCGGGCTCTCGCAGCTCGGCGGGTTCATGCATTCCGCGGGAGCGGCTTTCATCCGCCAAGAACTGGCGCCTTTCTTGATCGGCAAAGATCCCCTGGAAAACGAGCGCCTGATGCACCAAATGCTCTGGAAGTTTAACACGCGGGCTCATTCTGGAGTTTGGAACTTCGCCGTCAGCGCCATCGACGTGGCGCTCTGGGATATTAAAGGAAAGTTTTACAACACGCCGGTGTGGCGCTTGTTGGGCGGCGCGCAAAAGTCGGTCCCGGCTTATATTACCTTTGGGCTGCGGGCGTATAACCGGGACGAGCTCGCCGCGGCGGCAAAGCATTGGGCCACCGCGGGGCAACGCCGGCTTAAAATTCAGGTGGGTCGCTCGAACATCCGCGGCGAGATAGACCCCGCAGGAGCGAGCGCCGAACATCGTGAAGATAACCCGGCTGAGGACGAAGCGCGCGTAAAAGCGGTGCGAGAAGCCGTAGGCGACGACGCCGAATTGATGGTCGACGCCAATTGCCTCATGAAACTCGATGCCGCGGTCAGATGGTGCAAGCGTTTCGAGCCTTACAATCTCATGTGGTTCGAAGAACCCATCGTGCACAACGATCCCCATCTCCTGGCCAGTTTACGCAAGCAGACCAGCATTCCCATCGCGGCCGGGCAGTGGGAAAACTTTTCCAAGCTCGCGGATCTGGTAAAGCAGGATTCGGTGGATTTTGTGAACATCCATGTGCTTTCGGTGGGCGGATTCACCATGGGCATGAAGGCCGCCGGATTGGCCCAGGCTTTCAATCTGCCCATCGGCAACGGCGATCATTTTGATTTCCACTTGCAGGCGGCGGTGCCGAACGGCTGGCGCGCTGAAATCCACGTGAACAACTGGTTGACCGCAAACGTCGTTTACAAAGAGCTGCCCAAGTTATCGGATGGCTGGGTGACCTTGACCGAAAGACCTGGCCTCGGGGTGGAACTCAACGAAGACACCGTCAAGGAATTTCAGGTAAAGTAATTCTCATCACAAGTTAAATCTTTTACTGGAGGAATAATGATGATCAAGCGCAAAATTATCGCGCTCTCTGTTATTGCGTGTTCTCTTTACCTGCTCGGACTACCGCCCCGCACCGCCGCTCAAGAGCCGTTCTACAAAGGCAAAACCATCCGCATCATCGTGGGCTTCACGCCCGGCGGTTTCTACGACCGCTGGGCCCGTCTGTATTCGCGCTACATGCCGAAATACATCCCCGGCAGCCCGGAGATCCTCGTTCAGAATATGCCTGGCGCCGGTTCGCTTATAGCGGCAAATCACGTCTACAACGTAGCGAAGCCCGATGGCCTGAGCCTTGTCATGACGCACTACAATTTCTACATGGACCAGCTCGCGGAGCGCAAAGAAGTCCAGTTCGACGCGCGCAAGTTCGGCTGGATCGGTTCACCCGTGAGCGAAACCATTGTGATGTACATGCGCGCCGACGCGCCGTACAAAACCATTCACGATATCGTCAAGGCCAAGGAACCGGCCAAGTGCGGCTCCTCGGGAACTGCCAGCAGCGACTATATTTTATCGAAGCTTTTGGAAGAGGCCATCGGCGCGAAGATTCAAACCGTGTTGGGCTACCCGGGAGGCAGCGAAATCGACATCGCGGTGGAGAAAGGCGAAGTGGTCTGCCGCGCCCATAATATCTCCGCCCATTTCGGCCGTGAACCCTTCGACAGTTGGCACAAGAGGAATTTCGACCGGCATATCGTGCAGACGGGCGGCAAGCGCGACCCGCGGATGCCGGATGTTCCCACTCTTAACGAACTCTTTGAACAGTACAAGACGCCCGACGCCACCCGCCGTGTCGCTCAAGTTCTACTGGCGGGTGGCGAGTTCGGCAGGCCGATGCTTGTGACTCCAGGCACCCCACCGGAGCGCATTAAGATTCTGCGCGCAGCCTACGTCAAGGCGCTGAAGGATCCGGAGCTCTTGCGCGAAGCGGAAAAAGGCAAGATGGACGTCGACCCAACGTCTGGCGAGGAGCTTGAAGCGCTAATCAAAAAAGTCATGGACCAGCCCAAAGAGGTGGTAGCGCGGGTGAGAAAGATGTTGGACAATTGACCGCGGCACACTCCGTGTGCGGTTCAAAGTTGGAGATTGTGCTTATGCGGTTCATAGAAGCTCGGAGTGCGTTGAACATTTCCTTGGGACGCTGAACCGCGTCGCCGAATCACAAGACCCAAGAACGAAGAGTTTGGATGCTTTTTTTTTGCGTCCTTTGCGCTCTTTGTGGTTAAATGTCTTCTTTTCTAATCTAGCCCTGATGATCGGCGCATAACTATCGATGATGCAAAAAATCCAGCGCAGGCAATTCAATAAATTTCTCATCACCGGGGCTGCCGCCACCGCGCTGGCGCCGTTCAATATCGTGCGCGCACAAGCGGCGAAGCTAAAAGTGGGCGTCTTGCTTCCGAAGTCAGGTTTTCAGGGACTCATCGGCCAATCGTGCCAGAAGGGCGCGGACCTGGCGCCGGCCGTGATCAAAGACCTGCTCGGCGTGAATATTGAGCTGATGAACGCCGACACGGAAACCAACGTCGATACCGCGCGCACCCGCGCCGAGCGGCTGATTCAAGAGGGGGCGCACTGCCTGGTCGGCCCGTTTGACTCCGGCGCCGCTGCGGCCATCGCCCAGGTCGCCGAGCAGCGCGGCGTTCCCTTTGTAATCAACATCGCCGCCGCGCCGCAAATCACCGAGCAGGGCTATAAATTCGTCTTTCGCAATTTCCCCGTTGCTGCCGAACTGGTGCGCAATGGCCTCGCGCTGATCATCGATTTATTCGCGGCCACCAAAACGACGCCGCGCACAGCGGTGTTCATGCATGTCAACGATACCTTTGGCCAAGCCAACGCGAAGGCCATCGACCTGCTCCTGCCGCGGCTCAATCTGCC
>DASWHT010000110.1:0-9774 GCA_036398075.1 Binatia bacterium
GCGCGCGTTTCGTGGTACTGCCGGGCCGGCCTGCTTCCTGATTGTGCGATGAGGAGAGAAGGAATTAACCACGAAGTGCCCAAAGAAAGCTGCGCGCAGCCGGTTCAAGTAGTTCAAGCCGTTCAAAACGTTCAAGCCGTCCGAGCCGTATGGGTTGCGTTGTACAAGTTGAAAGTTTGAAACAGTTGAACCCGCGTAAAGCGGACCTTTTTTGTGCTTTCGCCGTGGATCTTTGCCTTAGACGTTTTGAACGTCTTGAACGATTGGAACATTTTGAACGACAATAGTTTCGGGGCGGTCAAACCGCCCTCGAAACTATTTGTAGATCCACTTGCCGGGATTCTGCGCATACTCCTCGTACGAACCGGGACAGGTGATGCCGGGAATTTGCGGAATCCAATCTTCGCGCAAAAGCTCGTCCGGGTCGCCGTACTTCTCGGCGAGCCTGCGCACCTCAGGATCGTCCAGAGCGGTCAGCCGGCCATCGCGGATAATCGTATATTCCTTGCCGCTCTTGGCGGTGATGGTGAAGGTCGGGAAAAGCAAATGAATATGCAAATGGCCGTAGAGAATGCTATTCTCACCGGCCCACTTTTCTTCAGCCGAGCGCCACAGGGTGCCGAAGCCCATATGAATCACGCCGGAACGGCGCCGCTCCCATTCGAAGCCGCCGGAGGAGTGCTTTTCGATGCCGCTCGGCCGCATGATTTTTGGATTGGTTCCGATGGCGACCTCCCAGAGATAGAACAGGCCCGGACGCGGAAAGCACGGATACTGCGTGCGCTTGCTTTCTTCCAGCAGGTCGCGCCACGCGTCACCATAAGCGGCGCCGCCGCTCACTTTCACGATCTGCCCGCCTTCCATCTCGACTTTCACTTGCGGGAAAGCCCTGGAAAAATGGCTCGTCGTGCCGGCCACCACGCCGGCGGCGTCTTCCTTGGCGATGATCGGCGGCACTGGATGGCCGAACAGATGCCCGTTGCGCGGCGATGCCGCAAAACCATAGCGCGTGCCATCGTAGTACTCTTCCCAATAGGTCCAGGTAAGATCGGTGCCTTCGGCGTCCGTTAGCCGCACGCGCCCGCCACGCCCATATTCCCAGATCGGATCCCAGGTTTTTTTATTGATCAGCAGATGGAGATCCAAAGGATAGGTCGTGGAGCGCTGGAGAAAATGCTCGGGGCGGAGCCACGGAATCTGCTCGTAGCGAAAATCCGTTTTGGGGATCGGTCCGCCCTTGCCGTGGATGAGCAGATCGTATCCGCCGCGCAGCGCGAAGTCTTCGATATACGGCATCCCTTCCCAACGGCGCGGATTGTTGTCCCATGGCTCGCGCCGCATGATGACTTCAACCTCGTCTTGATAATCGAACAGGCGGTCGGGGTTGCCCATATCGGCGATCAGGATATCGACATGGGCGCCCTTTTCGCGCAAGGCCGCGGCGAGGGCATTGGGCACATCGTGATCGTACTCGCGATCGATGGCGATCAGCACTCTGTTGCCCGATTTGGTTTTATTGTAGCCGACGAAGCCGATATGGCTGTCGCGATTTTCCCGCGCATTCGCCAGCGCCCGCGCAAACGGCATCAACTGAGAAAGATCAGCCGAGCGCAGTCCCGCGCGCCGCAGTTGCTCTTCCCTGGGAACCGCGTTGCTCAAACCTACGCCATCGTCGGCTGTGTCGCACATGAAGACCCCCTCAATCTTGGAAAGTTGGAGTAATGGAGTAGTGGAGTGTTGGGGGTCCGGATTTCTCGGAAACCCATTACTCCATCACTCCACTACTCCATTGTCCCATTCTTACAGACAGTTCTTCTTCACCCACTCGACGATCTCGCCGCGCTTGGCAAACCAGATATCGGGAAATGACTTGGCGTACTTGATGCAGTCATCGTAAACCTTGCCGGTGGCCGGGAAAGCCATCTGGCAATGCATCGCCAAGGTGAGCATCCTGGGCTCCGCTTCGGATTCTTCGTAGAGAATATCGAATTCATCCTTGAACGATATAAAAATATCCCGCGCGATGATGCCGCGGCGGTACATGCCGGTATCGTTCAAACCGCTGATGGCGTTCTTGTACGGCACGATGACCATGGTCTTGCCGTTGACGGTGGCGGGATAGGGGTTGTCGTCGTTGACCGCGTCGCCATGCCAGGTAAACCCCTCATCGGCGAGGATTCCCAGCGTGCGCTCGGTGTGGCGCATGCCGGAGGTGAGCCATCCCGTCGGCCGCGCGCCGACGAAGTCCTCGAACATTTTCGCGCAGGTGCGGATCTCCTCGCGCTCTTGTTCTTCGGTCAGATGGATTAATTGAAAGTCTTCGGCATAAGAGTGGCCGACGATCTCGTGGCCACGCTCGTGCACCGCCTTTACCGCTTCGGGATAGCGATGGATGCACAGCGCGTTGGTATTGAACGAGGCCTTGACGCCGTATTTGTCCAAGATGCGCAAAATTCGCCAGATGCCCGTCCGGCCGCCGTAATCGTTCTCACTGGCGGTGCGGCAGTCGTACTGCGAGACCACGTCGTCTTCTTTTATGGGATTGGACCCGCCGACATGATGCGTGCGGCGATGCTTGGCATTCGGTATTTCGGTCCAGGCTTCTAAATTACCCGCCAAGGCCACCGCGATCCGCGCCCCATTGGGCCACTTGATTTTGATCTTCTTGGCCTTGGAATAGACGTCGTAAAAATTGTCGTGTTGCGGCATCATGGCTCTGTCGCCCTCCTTACGGCCATTTAACCACAAAGAACCAAGCGCGGCAAAACCGCAACCAAAAGAAACGGAGATTTCACCACGAAGGACACGAAGGTTTCGTAGGGGCGGGTTTGAAACCCGCCCTTACCAATTATCCGAACCCTTCGTGCCCTTCGTGGTGAGTCTCATCTTTTTTGTGACCTTTGCGTTCTTTGCGGTTAAATGTTTTCTTTCGTGCCTTCGTGGTGAATCCGAATTGCATTGTCAATTCAATACTTCACGTCCATCAAAAACAGTCCATGGGCGGGCGCCGTGGGCCCGGATTTTGTCCGATCCCGCGCTGCCAAGAGTTCAGTAAACGATTCAGGCGCGCGCAGCCCCGCTCCGACCTCGGCTAGCGTGCCGACGATGTTGCGCACCATGTGGCGCAGAAACGCGGTGGCTTCGATGCTGTAAACGAGCAGCTCGCCGCGCCTTTCCAAGGAAGTGTGATAGACCTCGCGCACCGGGTGAGCCGCGTCGCAGCCGGCGGCGCGGAAGGAAGAGAAATCGTGTTCGCCCAGCAAACAGGGAATCGCCGCGCGCATCGCGTCGAAATCCAAAGGCTCGTGCAAATGCCACGCGCGGTTCAGATAGAACGGCGACGGCATCGAGCGGTTTAAAATATGATACTCGTAAATCCTGGCGCGGCCGTCGCGGCGCGCGTCGAAGGAATCACGAACGGCTTCGGCCTCTTTGACCGTGATGTCCGGCGGCGTCAACGCATTGAGGCCGCGCAGCAAGCGGCGCCGGTCAAATTCTTTCGCCGCGTGAAAATTGGCCACCTGGCCAAGGGCGTGCACGCCGGCGTCGGTGCGCCCTGAGCCGGTGACGCGAATGGGCGCGCGGAAAAACGTCGATAGGGCGCTATCGAGAACCGCTTGGATGGTTTCACCGTTGGACTGAATCTGCCAACCACGATAGTTGGTGCCGTCGTACTCAACCGTGAGTTTTATATTCACACAAGTAGTTCCGGGTTTCGGGTTTCGGGTTCCGGGTTCCGGGTTTCGGGTTTCTGGTCAGGAGATTCGGAAGTTCCAATCGTCCGAAACGTTTTGAACGTTTTGAACGGCTTGAACGTTTTGAACCCATTTCACCCCGGGTCTACTTGAAGCATAGGTAATCCGAATTAGAGGTGATCGCGGATCAGAATCTCGGCGATCTGAACGGCGTTGAGCGCCGCGCCCTTGCGCAGGTTATCGGCGACCACCCAGAGATTCAAGCCGTTAGGAACGGTATCGTCTTCGCGGATTCTTCCCACAAAGGTCGCGTCCTTGCCCGTGGCATCGATCGCCATCGGATAAACATTATTTTCCGGTTCGTCCGCGACAACCACCCCGGGAGCTTCGCGCAAAATTTTTCTCGCCTCCGCGGCCGATAGTTTCACCACCGTCTCGACGTTGACCGATTCCGAATGGCCGCAGAACACCGGCACGCGCACCGTGGTCGCGGTCACCGGCAATGAGGGTTCGCCGAGAACCTTCCGCGTCTCGTTGATTATTTTCCACTCTTCTTTGGTGTAACCGCCTTCCATGAATACATCGATGTGCGGGATACAGTTAAATGCAATCTGATGCGGAAATTTTTCTTTCTTCAAGTCCTTGCCGCTGAAAAGCGCGCCCACCTGCTGGCTCAGCTCCTCCATCGCTTTACGCCCCGCGCCGGAAACCGATTGATAGGTCGATACCACCACGCGCTTGATGCGCGCCGCGTCGTGGATTGGCTTCAGCGCCACGACCATTTGGATCGTCGAGCAGTTGGGGTTGGCGATGATGCCGCGTTTCGTGTAGCCCGAAATGGCACTCGCGTTGACCTCAGGCACCACCAGCGGCACATCCGGCTCCATGCGGAACTGCGAAGTGTTGTCCACCACCACGGCGCCGGCAGCCACCGCCAGCGGCGCGAACTTGGCGCTCACGCCGCCGCCCGCGGAAAATAGCCCGATGTCGATGTCCTTGAAAGAGTCTTCGTTTAGGACCGCAACGCGAATCTGCCTGCCATCGAACGGCAATAACTGCCCCGCCGATCTTTCCGAGGCGAGCAAACGCAGCTCGCCCACCGGGAATTGGCGCTCTTCCAAAACTTCGCGCATCTGCTCGCCGACGGCGCCGGTGGCGCCGACTATGGCGACGTTGTATTTTTCCTTCTTCACAACCGATTCCTCAATTTTCGAATCTACGGTAAAGTATTATCACCGCAGAGACACAGAGTTCGCAGAGAGAATTTTAACACGAAGATCACCACGGAAAACATTTAACCGCAAAGAACGCAAAGGACGCAAATTTTATTTTGGAGTTCGAATTTTCCCTCTTCAGACCATCTGTAACGGAACGGATTACGTTGAACTTTGAACGATAGCAATTCAAGATTGCTTTCCTGCGCGCTTCGCGCCCTATTTTGCGCTCTTTGCGTTCTTTGCGGTTAAATACCTATCTTTCGATCTGATCGCGCACCAGCCGGCCCATCTGTTTGCAGCCGGCGGGCTTGCAGCCCGGCTCTTGAATATCCGCCGTGCGGTAGCCTTCGTTCAGAACATTTTCCACGGCTTTCTCGATGCGATCCGCCGCGGCGCCTTGATCCAACGAATGGCGCAGCATCATGGCCACGCTCAAGATCGTCGCCAGCGGGTTCGCTTTATCCTGGCCCATGATATCAGGCGCGCTGCCGTGCACCGGCTCGTACATGCCAACTTTGCCGCCGAGACTCGCGGAGGGCAGCATGCCGATGGAACCCGTCAGCATCGCCGCTTCATCGCTGAGAATATCGCCGAACATGTTGGTCGTAACCATCACATCGAACTGCTTCGGATTGCGAATCAGCTGCATGGCGCAGTTATCGACTAGCATATGTTCGAGCTGGATGCCGGCGTAGCCCTCGTCTTTGTGCATCCGGGTGACGACTTTGCGCCACAACTCGGTGACCTCGAGCACGTTGGCCTTGTCCACCGAGGTAACTTTTTTACGCCGCTTGAGCGCCGCCTGAAAAGCGACATGGGCGATACGTTCGATCTCCGGCGTCGTGTAAACTTCGGTGTTCACGCCGCGCTCGGTGCCATCCGGCAGCTTCGTGATGCCTTTGGGCAGTCCAAAATAGATCCCGCCGGTGAGCTCGCGCACGACAAGGAGATCCGTGCCCTCGACGACTTCGCGCTTGAGGCTGGATGCCGACGCCAGAGCCGAAAACAGTTTCACGGGTCGGAGATTGGCGAATAGCCCGAGCTCCTGGCGCAGCGCGAGCAACGCCCGTTCCGGGCGGATCGAGTAGTCCAAGCCATCCCATTTGGGCCCGCCCATGGCGCCGAGCAGCACCGCGTCGCTTTCTTTTGCCAGCTTGAGAACCGAATCCACAAGCGGTTTGCCGTGGGCGTCAATGGACGCGCCGCCGACGATGCCTTCTTCGAGCTCGACTTTGAAGCCGTAAAGTTCGGCGACTTGTTTGAGGACCTGCGTTCCCTCACCCATCACCTCGGGTCCGATGCCGTCCCCCGGCAAAACCGCGATCTTGTACGTCATGGTCCCTCTCTGTCTACCCGTTGACGATAGTGTTTGCGGCCTTCGAGCTTGTTGAGCGCATTGATGTAGGCCAGCGCGCTGGCCATGATGATATCGGTATGGGCGCCTTGCCCCGACACGCGAAAACCGTCGTCTTCGATGACGCAGGAGACTTCGCCCTGCGCGTCGGCGCCGCCCGTTATGGCATTGACGTTGTAACGAACGAGCTGCGACTGCGAGCCGGTAATTTTCGTGATCACCTGGTAACAGGCGTCCACGGCGCCGTCGCCGGTGGCGTAGTCCATTTTTTCCTGGCCGTTGACGCGCATCTTGATGGTCGCCGACGGCGTCCCCTCGGAGCTTGAGTTGACGCTGAGATAGAGCAGCTCGTAGCGGTCCGGCTGCCCCGGCACCCTGAGAATTTCTTCGCCGACGATGGCCTCGATATCTTCGTCATAGACGTTCTTTTTCTTGTCCGCCAACTCTTTGAAGCGCAGGAAGGCGCGGTTCATATCTTCCTTGCCGAGGCTGAAGCCCAAATGCTTGAGCCGCTCATCGAAGGCGTGGCGTCCGGAATGTTTTCCCATCACCAGCCGGTTGCCGGGAATGCCGATGGATTCCGGCGTCATGATCTCATAGGTCAGTTTGTGCTTGAGCACGCCGTCCTGGTGAATGCCGGCTTCATGCGCGAAGGCATTGTCGCCGACGATGGGCTTGTTGATGGGGATCTGGATGCCGGTTACCTGGGACACCAAGCGCGAGGTCGGATAGAGCTGCTCGGTGGTGATATGGGTGTCCAGATCGAGATAGTTTTTGCGCGTGCGCAGCGCCATCACGACTTCTTCCAGAGAGGTATTGCCCGCGCGCTCGCCGATACCGTTGATGGTGCACTCGATCTGGCGCGCGCCGTTATGCACCGCCGCCAAAGAATTCGCCACCGCCAGCCCCAGATCGTTGTGGCAGTGCGCGCTCCAGATGACCCGGTCCGCCCCCGCGGTGCGCTCGATCAAGTTGGCCATCAGCGCGCCAAACTCGGACGGGATGGCGTAACCCGTGGTGTCCGGCACGTTGATAATCTTGGCGCCCGCGCGAATCGCCTCGCGAAAAATTTGAATCAAAAACTCCGGATCGCTGCGCGAAGCGTCCTCGGCCGAGAACTCAATGTAGTCGGTGAATTTCTTGGCGTAGCTCACGGCCTTCACCGCCGCTTCGACTACCTGCTCCCTCGACATTCTGAGCTTGTGCTTGAGATGGATGTCGGAGGTCGCGATGAATGTATGGATGCCGGGATTCTTCGCGCGCTCGACGGCTTTGAGCGCCCTCTCGAGATCGCCCTCCTGGGCGCGCGCGAGACTTACGATCCTCGGCCGCGTGACTTCCTCGCAGACCCTGCGCACCGATTCGAAATCGCCTTCCGACGAGGCCGCAAAGCCGGCTTCGATCACATCCACGCCGAGCTTTTCCAACTGCCGGGCGATGACGACCTTTTGTTCGACGGTCATACTCGCTCCCGGCGACTGTTCTCCGTCCCGCAAGGTGGTGTCAAAAATTATAACGCTATTGTTGTCCATTACTTGTTCTGACATGGATTGCCTCCGTCAAGGGGAAGAAGAGATTTAACCACAAAGAACGCAAAGATCACAAAGTTGGGGACGGCTATAGCCGTCCCCTTTTCGGATAATCTGACCAACAGGAGACAAATATCCTATCCTGCGCGCTTCGCGCCCTATGTGTTCTTTGTGCTCTTTGTGGTTAATTTCTTTTTTTCTTCCTGTCGTTTGTGGTGAATAGTTTTTCATAGGAAACCCGGAACAGCCTGAAAACAAAAACTCCCGCGGCATGGCCAGCGGGAGTTGTGTCTACTGGATCGAGAGGCGTGAATTACGGCTGTGCCTCAGCCAATTCCCCTCTTCTCCCCCGCCGGCGTTGGATCGTCGTCCAACTCCATAAGAGAGGCCCGGATAACGTGTATAACAGAAACAAGGAGAAAAACATGACCTGCGGCGTCATAACGATTACTTTAATCAAAATAATTCCAAAAACCAATGTCCAGATGGGGAAGCGCTTCCTGAGGTCGGTGTTCTTCGGGTTGAAATAGGGAAAACCGCTAACCATCAATGCCGCCAAGCCGTAGATTACAAGCAGGAGCGTCACCTGCTTGTTGGGTGCACCCTCGCCGCCGAGATAATAATAAAGAAAGATCGTTGACGTGATCATCTCGGCAGCCGCGGGGATAGGCAACCCGATAAAGTGACCCTTCGCGGACGTACCGGCCTGGACGTTGAAGCGGGACAAACGCAGCGCGCCGCAAACGACGTACGTACAGGCAGCCAGCCAACCCCAATTGCCCCAGGGCACCAGCGCCCAGAAATATACCAGCACCGCCGGCGCGACGCCGAACGAAACCACGTCAGCGAGGGAGTCGAATTCAATGCCGAACTGGCTCGTGGTTTTGGTGAGCCGCGCCACATAGCCGTCCACGCCATCGAGAATATGGGCGAAGATAATGAACAGCGCCGCCTGAACATACTGTCCACTGAAAGTCGAGACGATGGAAAAAAACCCGCACATGATATTGCCCGCGGTAAATAGGCTAGGGATGAGATATATCCCCTTTCTCAGCTTTTCCGCCGGAACGCGGTTACGCAGTGAAACTCGTGGCCTTACCGGGCGGCGCAACAGTCTGACTTTACCCCCCGCCGGAAACTGCTCCGGTTCCCGAGGATTGGCGCCGCTCATGCGAACCTCCCTATGACGGTTTCGCCGCCTTTCACTTTTTGCCCCTCCGCGATTGCGATCTCGGCGTCCGGCGGCAGATAGAGATCTGTGCGTGATCCGAATAAAATAAGCCCGAAACGATCTCCCCGGTTAAAAGTATCGCCTTTGCGCGCCTTACACACAACCCGCCGCGCCAGAAACCCGGCAACCTGAACGACCCCGAATTTTCTTCCCTCGGAATCGGCGATCCGCATAGCGTTTTGCTCGTTCTGTTCGACGGCTTGGTCTTTGTAGGCGGCCAAAAACCTACCGTCTTGATGGCGAACCTCTTCAATGGTCCCTTTGACCGGCATGCGATTGATGTGGACGTCGAACGGCGACATAAAGATGCTTACCCTGGTTTGGTTCCCCTCCAAAAGGGGCGCATTATTGATCTTTACGATACTTACGATTTTGCCATCCGCGGGGGCCACCACCAACCCCTTCGCTTCAGGAGCACGTCGTTCGGGGTCGCGAAAAAACCAAACAAAAAATACCCCACGTCCAGCGCCGGCAAACGCGATCGATGCCCAACCCAAAACGAAGCCAAGGCCCGACAATGCTAGCGCGACAAGAACAAAAGGGTAACCTTCGACGGCTATCTTCATCCATGATTACTGCGCGCGTTCAAGCCGTTCAAATCGTTCCAATCGTTCAAAATGTTTATGACTCGGACTCACCACGAAGGCACGAAAATCACGAAGGTGGAAAAATTCAAAATCCGCATTCCGCATTCCGAAATATTATTTTGTGACCTTTGTGCTCTTTGTGGTTAAATCTCTTCCTTCAG
>DASWHT010000111.1:0-3242 GCA_036398075.1 Binatia bacterium
GCCGCTCAACTCAGCCCGGGGGCAGTCCGAGGACGAACTGGCGCGCGGGACAAAGAAGGAAGGGAAAATGGTTTTCTGGAGCTCCATGCGCATTGAGGATTCGCGGGCGTTGGCTGCGGGGTCCCCGGTATGGACCCAAGGAAGTTGAAGCTCGTGCCCCTGGACCCGGAGATCGCGACCAACGCGGATCATATAAAAGATTTTCGCAAGACGTTCGGTTTAAATTGAATTAGATTCAAATAATGATTTTGAATTGTGCTACCTTAGCTCCCTCTGATAATTTCCTCGCCCTCCAGAGGAGGGAGAGGATAAAGGTGAGGGTGGTGTGCACAAATTCTGCCCTCACCCTCGCCCTCTCCCGCGACGGGAGAGGGTAAATATTTCGGTCCGAGCAACACCGCAGCGAAGGACAGGAAACTAAATGGCAATCTCCGGCGCACCCGTACACACCGATGAAGGCAATCTGCCGCGTCCCTACAATGACGTGAGGGAATGGCTCGACCTCGTCGAATCGATGGGTGAGCTCAAGCGCGTCGATGGCGCCGACTGGAATCTGGAGATCGGCGCGATGGCGGAGCTTATCTACCGCGAGCGCGCCGGCACTATTCCCGCGCTGCTGTTCGACCGCATCACCGGTTACCCCGAAGGGTTTAGAATTCTTTTCGGTCAGCAGACTTCCTACCGTCGTCTCGCGCTCATGGCCGGCTTGCCGATGGACAGCGTGGGGCTAAAGCTGGTCAGCCGGTTTAAAGATAAACTCAACACGCTCCGGCCGATTCCGCCGCGGATGGTTACGACGGGACCGGTTTTCGAAAACAAGATGGCCGGCGATCAGATCGACGTGCTCAAGTTTCCCGCGCCCAAAGTTCACGAGTTGGACGGCGGCCGATTTATCGGCACGGCTTGCATCGCGGTCACGCGCGATCCGGAGGATGGCTGGCTGAACCTCGGCACCTATCGCGCGATGGTTCACGACGCGAAATCCGTCGGACTTTTCATGTCGTCCGCGGGCAAGCATGGGCGCATGCACATGGAAAAATATTTCAAACAAGGAAAACCCTGCCCCGTCGTCTTGTGCGTCGGCCAAGACCCACTGCTGCTTTTAGCCGCGGGCAATCCCATTGAATTGGGATATTCCGAGTATGACTACTGCGGCGGCATCAGGGGCAGGCCCTTCGACCTCGTCGAAGGAGAGATTACCGGCCTCCCCTTTCCCGCCCACACGGAAATCGCCATCGAGGGATTTCTTCATCCAGGTGACACCAAACCCGACGGGCCCTTCGGCGAGTGGCTCGGTTACTACGGCACCCGAATGGAAGACACGCCGGTGCTCCGGATCGAGCGGGTTTATTATCGCAACGACCCGATCTTATGCGTCGCGCGCCCGGGCCGCCCGCCGACGGATTACTCGCTTTCCAAGGGAATGATTCGCGCCGCTCAACTATGGGATCGCGTCGAAAAAGCCGGTTTGCCCAACGTAAAAGGCGTCTGGTCCCTCGAATCCGGCATCGGCAGTCTCTTTAACGTCATCTCGATCAAACAAGCCTATCCCGGCCACTCGCGCCAGGCCCTCTTCCTCGCGTCTCAGTCTCTCGGCGGCGCCTACAATGGGCGCTTCGTCGTGGTGGTCGATGAAGACATCGATCCGACGAGCGAATTCGACGTGCTCTGGGCCATGGCGACCCGTTGCGACCCGGATCAAGCTGTCGAAATTATCCGCCGCGCCGCCAGCGGCTCTTTAGATGTCTGCATTCCACCCGAGAACAAAGGGCACAGCTCGCGCTGTCTAATTGACGCCTGCATGCCCTACGAACGCCGGCATCAGTTCCCGCCCATCGCCGAATCGAGCGAGGAATTGAAGAGTCAAATCCGCGCGAAATGGAAAGACACGATCTATGAATGAGAGTTTTTTCTTTGTGCGCAGAGCGTGAGACTTTGAATTTCTCGATCCTCAGAGGAGACGCAACTGGGGTTAACCGTTAACGGAACATAGGAGGAACAACTCATGCCGCCAGTAGAGCAAAACAAACTTAAACGCTCTGGGATTGGGCTGCGCGCGTGCGATCACGAGGGCGCGTTTCCAGGCTTCACTTTGTTTGCGCCGCAGAGCGGCGGTGGCAAGGTTTACCTTATCGACCTTGATGGTAACCCCGTCCACACTTGGCAGATGCCCTATCCTCCCGGCAACTATGGCTATCTCACGGAACGAGGCACCTACTTTTATAACGGCCAGATCACCGAGGACTCGAAGCGCTTCATCAGCAAAAAACCCTGGAAAGGCGGGGTGGCCCTCGAAGCGGATTGGAACGGCCGCGTCCTTTGGGAAGTGCGCCACGCGGACCACCATCACGATGGCATACGACTTCGAAACGGCAATGTACTGTTCATTTGTTTAGCTCAACTGCCGCAGCATCTTGTTGCACGGGTCAAAGGCGGCCGGGCCGGCACTGAGCACAACGGCGAGATGTATGCGGACTACCTCGTCGAGATGACGACCGATGGACGAGTCATGTGGGAATGGCGTTCCTGGGAGCATCTCGATCCGGAAACTGATTGCATCACGGCGGCACAAGATGAGCGCGAAGACTGGACCCATGCTAACGGTCTCGCCGAGCTGCCGGACGGCGATATTGTCGTGAGCTTTCGTCACATCTCAACCGTCATCATAATTGACCGTAAATCCGGAAGCATTATCTGGAAGCTCGGCGCCCCGCCGCTATCCGGCCAGCATGCGCCGATGCCGCTTCCGAATGGCAACCTCTTGCTCTTCGACAACGGCCCGCACCGGCTTGATCATACGATGACGTTTTCGCGCATCATCGAAGTTGACTTGGCGACCAAGCGAATCGTTTGGAAGTATCAGGAGAAGCGGGAGTATGAATTTTACAGCCCGCGCATGTCCAATGCACAAAGGTTACCCAACGGCAACACGCTCATCTGCGAAGCGGACTTCGGGCGCCTCTTCGAGGTCACCAGCAAAGGCGAATTGGTTTGGGAGTACGTCAATCCCTATTTTGGCGAAGGGCCCAACGGGGCAAACAATCGCGTCTTTCGCGCCTACAGGTACAGCGCCGAAGAGATCGCCAGAGCCAAAGCGACGGCAGGCGCGCCATGAAAAAACCCTGCTTGGGCCTTGCTCATGAGTTTTCTTTCTTACACCTCTCCCAAATTGGCAATTTGACAAGACAATACAGTCTCACCGTCGAGTAGAGAGGAGGCGCGCCGCTGTGCAGGTCAGTGAC
>DASWHT010000112.1:0-5770 GCA_036398075.1 Binatia bacterium
GAGAAAAAGGCGGCGACGCGCATCTCCGCCGCTCTCGAGGCGGTGTTGAGAAAAGGCGAGCACTTAACCCCCGATCTCGGCGGCAGCGCGACCACGACGAAATTCGCCGCGGCGATCATGCGGGAGATTGAACGATAAAGAAGAAAAGTATCTAACCGCAACGAACGCAAAGGGCGCAAAGAAGAGGGGACATCTATTTCCCGGTGGCTGCCGCCATTTAGCAGCAGCACCAATCACCCTCAACCATTGCACACCACCCATTCCCTTGGAAAGGCGTTCAGACTCTCACAGCCGTTTTTTTTGACGACCAGTGTTTCGCCGAACTGCAGGCCCATTTTTTCGTCGTAAGTCATGAGATTCGGCTGAATAACGATGACCATGTTTTCACGGAAAACCAACTCCCGCGACTCATGGCGTTTGCGCGTCTTGGTCTGGAAGATCGGCGGGTATTGATTGACGCCATGCACGAGGTCGTCGTAGGTGCTATAGCCGCGCTTGTGAATGATCTCGGCCGCTTCTTCGGCTTCCGTGGTCGTCGCGCCGTCTTTGATGACCGTGGACAATACCTCGAAGGCTTCCATCGCCGCGTCGTGCATTTTTCGCCATTGCGGTGTCGGCCCCTCGCCGATCGAAAAGGTCCGGTGAATCTGGCCGCTGTACCCTGAGTAGGCGCCGCTGATCTCGGTGATCAAACAGTCGCCTTTTTGCAGCTTGCGGTTGGAATGAAACTGCGACGGCACGGGAAAATCCGGCTCGCGCATCGGCATGCTGCTCATGAAGTGAATGCCCGCGTAACCGCCTTGCTTCAAATAGACCGGCTCGATGATCGCCGGAATCTCATCCTCGCGCATGCCGGCTTTCAATTCCTTGGCCAGCGCCCCTATGGACTGATCCGTCAGCTTCGAAGCCATGTGGATGCGTTCGACTTCTTCGGGGCTTTTTATCGTGCGCATCATGCGCAACTTGCCGCCCAAATCGACAAAAATCGCATTCGGATATTTTTCCCGCAGGCTGTTGTAGAGCTGAAAGCCGATGGACCCGGCCAGCCCGATCTTCTTCGCTGCCAAACCGCGCTCGCCAATCAATTCCATGACGCTTCTGTTGGTATTGGCGCCGGCCCAGCGGACATCGTTGATCCACGACATGACTCTTGCCATCGGAAAATGATTGAAGAGCTGCATCAGAATCACTGGTTCTTTACCGCTCTGCATGAGCAGGTAGGCCTCGCGGCTGCTCGGCCAATCGCTGAGCCAGTAGATGTCCGACGCATAGCGGCCGCTACCGTAGAGGAGTAGCGCGTCGACACCTTCCTGTTCCATCAAGCCGTAAACCGCCTGATGCCTTCTTTTGAGCTCTTGGTCGGAAAAGGTCGGATAGTCCTGTCGTAGCCGCATCGTGAAGCCCTCCTGATCGCCATGCGTTTAACTGTCATTTCTGTAGCATCGATGGGATTAGCGGCGCAACCAACGTTGCCTAGGTCGCTGTTACGGTATTGGAAAGGTGGGTCCGGCCATACCGCGGGAATTCCGTAATTCATCCGGATCGGGTCCGTTACTCCTTCACGCGCCCAAGAATTCCTCGGAATGGTTTAAGAAACTAACGATAGTCCCGATATTTCATTTGACCTAACCCCGAGTTCCAGGCCCACGTCCCGCATGGGCGATTTCATTGGCGATGGACGCAAGTAGGGATTGAGGATGGCAAGGCGGGTCATTTGTTATGAAGTGCAACTCTAAGAAACCGAAGCAGTGGGCGCAAAACAGCGTCCGCCGGCGCAGGCCGCACGCGCAAAAAACTCGCAGGGCTGTGGGAGGCGAGAAGAAGCTGCACCGTCTAACCAAGATGCTCAAGGAGCTTGTGAACCGGTTATCAAAATCCACCGTAGCCAAAGATCACTTAAAGACGGAAAAGGCCAAGTTAAAAAAAACCGCCGCTGAGTTGGCGCGCGAGATCTCCGAGCGCAAACTGGCGGAGGAGTGGACGCGGCGGCATGAAGCGCATTTTCGCTCGATGATCGATAGTGTCAAGGAGCATGCGATCATTCTGTTGGATTACGATGGGCGCATCGTGAGCTGGAACCAAGGGGCGGAGCTGATTACGGGATATGGAACCGAGGAGATTCTCGGGAAACACGTCATCTGTTTCAATCCAGCTGAAGAACTTGAGGGTAGCGCTGAAGAAATTTTAAAGACGGCGCTGGCCGCGGGCCAGTGGGTTGGCGAAGGCTGGCGGGTGCGCAAAGACGGCAGCCGGTTTTGGGCGAGCGTCGTCGTCACAGCGGTACGCGACGGCACGAACGCCCTGCTTGGTTTTACTAATGTGATGGGCGATCTGACCCGACGCAAGCAAGCCGCGGGAGCAATTCAGCGTGCCAAAGAAGAGGCGGAGTCAGCCAACCAGGCCAAGTCGGATTTCCTGGCTAACGTCAGCCACGAAGTACGCACTCCCATGACCGGGATCATCGGCATGGCCGGCCTGCTTGCCGAGACTGAACTGTCCGCGAAACAGCGCGAATATTGTGAAATCATCCGGCACTCCAGCGAATCTCTGCTCACGGTGATCAACGAAATTTTGGATTTTTCCAAAGCCGAGGCCGGCAAAATGGAGCTTGAGATCATCGACTTCGATCTGCGCACCGCCGTAGAGGATGTCACGGGACTTTTCGGCTCACAGGCGGCGGACAAAGAGATCGAGCTGGTCAACTTCGTCCGCTATGACGTGCCGACGGCGCTCAAGGGGGACCCTGGAAGGCTACGACAGGTTCTCTCCAATCTGGTCAACAATGCGCTCAAGTTCACTGTTAAGGGCGAAGTGGTTTTGCGGGTCAAAGTTGTCGAGCAGAACCCCGCGGTGGCCAAGCTGCGGTTCGAAGTGGCGGATACGGGTATCGGTATTCCCGAAGGCGGCATCGATCATCTCTTCAATCCCTTTACCCAGGCGGACGCCTCCACCACTCGCAAATACGGCGGGACCGGGCTTGGGCTCGCCATCTGCAAGAAATTCGTCGCGCTAATGGGGGGCGAAATCGGCGTTGAGAGTGAGATCGGAAAGGGCAGTACTTTTTGGTTCACCCTGCCGTTGCTAAAGCAGCGCAATGCCGCACCGCATGCCGCCAAGCCACGCCACAACCTCGCAGGTTTGAGTGCTCTCGTGGTTGAGAGTAGCGCGAGCAGCCGCGAGGTTTTAGACCATTACCTCGACGCGTTAGGGATCAAATGCCGCTGCGCGGACAATGGCGCGGTCGCTTTGGAATTGCTGCGCCGCGCCGCCGCCCGCGGCGAGCCTTACGACTTGGTGATCTTGGACTCAAAATTACTCGCGATGGATGGTTTAGTGCTGGCCCACACTATCCGGCAAGATGCAACGACCGGCGCGCCAAAGCTTATGCTCTTGACCTCAGTGGGAAAACGGGGCGACGCTAAACTTGCCGAGGAGGCCGGATTTGATGCCTATCTGACCAAGCCGGTCAGCTTCTCGTGTCTAACCGACTGCCTTGCCTTTGTGACCGGAGAAGCGCCAGCGGCCGGGGCATTCGGACCTCTGGTTACACGCCATACGGTGGCTGAGATGAAAGGGCAAAATCGGGTTCGGGTTCTGGTCGCTGACGACAATCACATAAATCAGAAGGTAGTGGCAAGCTTGTTGGAAAACATGGGCCACCGAGCCGATGTGGTTGCCAGCGGCAAGGAGGCGTTGGAAGCATTTATCCTCGTACCCTATGACGTCGTGCTCATGGATGTGCAACTTGCGGAAATGGACGGCGTCGAGACTTGCCGCCGCATTCGCATTCTGGCCAATGAGACTGGGCGTCGTACGTTTGTGGTCGCCGTAACCGCTCACGCTATGAAAGGGGACCGGGAAAAATATCTTGGGGCGGGCTTCGACGGTTACGTCTCCAAACCGGTCAACCCCCAGGAGCTCAAAGCAGTTATTGACTCAAGGACCACCGGCGCTTCGTCGTCGGCGTCATCTAAGGCGGCAGCGGAGCCTCTGGCCGTTCTCAATCTCTCGGAGGCCTTGGCCCGGGTCGAGGGGAACCGCGAATTACTTGCCAAAGTTGCCCGCGTGTTTCTTGAGCTTTATCCGAAATTGCTCGAAGAGTCTCAGAAGGCCGTTGCGCGAGCGGACTGCGGCCTGCTCGCACGAGCCGCCCGCACCATTGCCTCGTCGGCCGGGCAATTAGGGGCGGGCAGGGTCCGTGCGGCCGCTAAGAAACTGGAAGAACTGAGCCGCCAGGGTGATCTATCCGACGCCCCTGATGCCCTGAACGAACTCGATAGCGAAATTCGCTTGGTCGAATCCGCCATTTTTGAACCGTCGAACCCGGATTATTCATGGCTTCGCAACGAGGCGTAAGCGCCTGGTGCCATCACAGAATTTTTTCCGGTCGGTTAACTGCTCTGCCGAATCGCCCCACCCGGTAATCGTATCTCCCTTTGGCGCGCTCCATCCAACCAACTTCTGGCAGTGTGCTGAAAAACTCTGTCGGCAGGCTGCTAGACATTTCCTCCCTATAGTGAGAACCTTTTGGTTATTCTGGTTACTCATTCCATTTCTGGGAGACTGCTTATGAGCGTCCGGCAAATTTTCCCTCGGGTATTAGTGGCTCTAGTTTTGTCACTCGCCGTAACCGCTGTTACGCCCGCGGCGCAGTCAACGAAGCAGGAATATGAACCGCAGGTGGGGCAGGAGGGGAAAGATGTCGAGTGGGTGCCGACGCCGCAGGCGTTGGTGGACAAGATGCTCGACATGGCGAAGGCTACACCGAAGGATTATGTCATCGATCTGGGTTCGGGCGATGGCCGCACGGTTATCACAGCGGCGAAGCGGGGGATCCGCGCCCACGGCATAGAATACAATCCGGACATGGTTGAGCTAGCCAAACGCAACGCCGCCAAGGAGGGCGTCAGTGATAAGGCCACTTTTGCAAAGGCCGATTTGTTTGTGAGTGATTTTTTCAAAGCCACTGTGTTGACGTTATTTCTGCTGCCGGAGATCAATTTAAAGCTCCGTTCCAAGATCCTCAATCTCAAACCCGGTACGCGCATTGTTTCTAACACGTTCGATATGGAAGAGTGGGAGCCGGACGAGAGCGCGACGGTGGGCGAGGGGTGCGGCAGCTGGTGCACGGCGCATCTGTGGATCGTGCCCGCGAAAGCGCAAGGAACCTGGAGGCTCGCGCACGGCGAACTCAGGCTCAAGCAGACTTTTCAGAAGATCTCCGGCACGTTCAGCGCCGGCGCTAAGACCATGCAAATCTCCGATGGCAAACTGAACGGCGACCGCTTCACGTTTTCCGCCGCCGGCGCGCAATACCGCGGGCGGTTGAACGGAAACGTAATGGAGGGCAGCTTGAGTGCCGGCGGAACTTGGAAGGCCATCCGCACCGCCAAGTAGAGTTTAGGGAACTTCAGGCGTCCGTGTGGCTAACCGCTGAGACGCAAGAATGACCGCGCTGCGCGGGTCCAGTCGTTCCAAACGTTCAAAAGGTTTAAAACCAGGACTCACCACAAAAGCGCCAGCGAGCTGGCGCTTGTTCCAATCGTTCAAAACGTTCCAGTCGTTCCAAACGTTAGAGATTAACACTCGTTAAGAAGAAGACGAAGGCCAGGGACTTCTGAAAATTCGCAATTCGAAATTCACCTTTGCGACCTTTGTGCTCTTTGCGGTTAAATCTCTTCTTCCCTTTGATTACGGCTATGCGAAGCTACTTCTTAGATTCGCAAGAGCCGTTTAGCGTTCCCCTCAAGCAGAAGCAGCTTGTCGGCTT
>DASWHT010000113.1:0-8366 GCA_036398075.1 Binatia bacterium
TGGGGAGACAGTTTGCTTTGATCCAACCCTAAATACCCGAGGTCCAGCTCGCCGCCGAGAAAGAAGACGCCTGGTTGCCAGTTGTAGCCGGCTTGCGCGCCGCCGGTAAACACATCTTTTCTAAATGACCAGGATTCCCCCACCAAGTTATTGTAGCCCGGCGGCGGGCTACGATCGGTTGCCGTGCTTTCGCCTTTGGCGACGCCCAGATTAACGCCCAGGTAGGGACCGGTCCAGGAATAAGTCTCGGACTTCGCATCCGCCGCGATGGCTGGTTTTGCTGCGATCATGATCGCCAGTGCCAAACCAATTTTAAAGAGAAATTTTAACATCGCCTTCTCCCTCAAGAGCTGATGACAGCTGCAAACATCCGTCTTAAGACCGATGGGAGTATACCGCAAAGAGACGAAATTACCAAGATTTTTTTTGCACGTTGTTATTTTAGAGGTAAACGTGCACTCACTTAAACTTTCAAACTGGACAATTGTCGCAGTTGAGCGATAGGATATTTTGCAGCGCGGCTCTTTTTTGGGCTAGTGGCTCGCAATGGCACTTTGCTCGGTTGCGTGAGCGCGTCGTTTCATTATATAAGGCTCTATAGCTGGTTTTAAGGCTTGTGCAAGACGCAAGTTCGCGTCTTCGGTTAAGTGTACCCAAGAAGCTAAGCCGCCCTTGTTTTGATCGACAATGGCAATATTGTCGACGACTTGGAGCCCTTCCTCCGTTGCGATTTTTTCGAGCTCTTCGATCAAACGATGATGTTTTATCAAGAGCAGCTGATTGGGCAAAAGAAACGCGTTGGCGCGGAATTTTTCCATAACCGCTTGATATTCCGCCTCGTACGAGATGGGGCTGTCCGACCGGCGGTTTTGAGCTGTCATGGGTTGCTTGATCAGTATAATTGCAATGCCATTTTCATTAGCGAATTCAACGATAGATTTGACATTCTTTTTATATCGTAACGCCACCTGATCGATCTCGACATTGAACGGATCATAATTGACGGTCTTTGCCCCCATCCATCGCGCGATTCTTGACATCAGCTTGGAGTAAAGCGAATCCGTGTGAAGACTGTCTTTTATGACTAAATAAACGGCTGAGTGTTCCTGAATCCAGAACACAACCCTAGCGAGAAAGTTGACCTTTAACGGCCACGCGGCGTCGTTGAATGCGCTATACAGAGTAATGACATCGGGGTGGTAACGGGAAATTTCTTCCCTTAGAAGCGCTAATACACTGGCGGTGTTATAGTAGGGAAAGCCGGCGTTAATGACTTCGATATTGGCATTGCCTGGCGTTTGTCTGAGAATTTTTTCCAGCAGGATAGGATAGGTCCCGCCATCGCCGTTGCGGTATCCGAAGGTAGACGATTCCCCCATGGCGACGATTCTAAACGTTGCCTTCGGTTTAATCGGCTGGAATTCCGGTCCTCTAAATCCCAGGGAATTGATCGACGCTACTTCAGTAGCCTGGCCGGCAGCCCCCTTCAGTTGGTAATGGGGCGGAAATTTGTAATATCCACCCGTATGTGTCGACCAGGGGCTGATGCCAAGGTTCCCGCTCAAACCAGCGAAACCGTAATACAGATAGTACGCACCATAGTCAGACCACAAAAAAGCGGAGATACGGACAATGCCCTCGGCGGATACGATCGTCACCGTCGTGCTGAGCACGAGTGGAGCAAGTATCTTGAAGACTTTTATTAGTTTTTCTTTGAATCGGTACACTTAGCCTCCGGGACGGGGCGCGGAATTCCAACATCCCGATTTGCTCGTAAATGGGACGGGCTGCAAGGTCTTGGTCATCATGAGGCCTGGCTCTAGCAAAAAAACCCTTGGGAATTCGTCTCAAAAACGCGCCCGAAATTTAACTGGAATTCGATTGCCGGTGTTCAGACTATCTTTCTGAGAATCCCGTTCCAGGTATGCGAGCACCGAATCCGCGATGAGTGCGTACCCTGCAGCATTAGGATGAGGATCAAATTCAAAAAACAGTTTCTCGCCGCGCGCCGCTCGTTGTCGGAAAGACTTCGTAAGGTCTAGATATTCGATTCCAGCGTTATGAAGTTCCGCGCGCAAGTGAACGCTGAGTTCGGGAATGGCTTGGCCCAGTAGTGGCATATACACCTCTTCCTTGCTGGGCTGTATGACCACTAGCACTTTTGTATTGTGGGTCTGAGCGGTAAAATGCAACTCGCGCAGAGTCTCAAGAACAAGGCGAAACTCGTCGCGGTCGGGCAGCGTAGCTAGTAACTGGTTCTCGAATTGTCCGACGTCTAATACCAAGCGACCGCCATCCTCCAAACGAAGAGTCCTATGATCCGATTGAATATAGCTTCGCACGCTGTTACGAACTTCGAGCAAAACATTGTAGAGATAGCTTCCCTTTAAAAAGAGATCAGTCTTCCACCGCAAACTATCCGAACAATAAGCTCCTTTGGGCCTTCCATAATCGCGCCAGACCAAATAGCTGCAATCCGAATTGGATTTTAACCAACGGTCGAACAAAGCCGCATCCCAAAAGTCATTTATGGGAAAGAGTCCGATCAGCAGTAGCCTAGGTCGGAGATTATTAATAAACGTCTCGTACACCCGCAAATACTGCTGTGGACCGGCCCCTATGAGGCCGAGGTTTAGGACGTTTGCGCCAGGCAACGCCCGATTTAGAATTGTTGGCCACGCTTGGTCATCCGCAACCCCATAACCAAAGGTTAATGAATCCCCGACCGCCACGATTTCAACGTGCTCCGGCCAGGGCCATGGGTTGCGAAAACCGAAAGCGTCCGTGTGATGACTCACCCTAAAGTCTCTACTGACGATCATGCCGTTGGCATTTGGCTTATGGAGGTGTCCGATTTTCGGGTGACTCACGGCTATATTACTAGAGGCCACCGATACGCGTTGCTGAACTTCTCCAGGTAGCAAGGTCGGAAAGAGCCTGAACGTTCCCTCGAGCAAAGCGATGGTAAAGAGCAAGCTCAAGCCAATCAACAAAACCCTGCCGCAAATCTCACGAGCGTCGAGTCTTAAAAAAGTTCCCGATCGCGCGTCACTCGAATGAATCGAGGTCGTTGGATGACATGCTACGAATCGCGACTTACACCACCACATTGATAATTTCGGGATCACAAATACTGGCCTCAACGGTGCGTTTATTGGATCGCCTGCCGGTCCACGGCAGGTCCCGAGATGCTCGACGTAGGGTGATGAGCAAAAATCGTGCTAGCACTACTCTATGGTGCTAGGTCCGATCAGAGAGCCCAAGCGTATATGCGCGAGGACGCTAAACAGAAGCCCGACGACCAAAGTAACGACATTCCCGAGAATGGTTAGCACCATTTGTAAACCTCTCTTACAATCAGCAGGGCGAGAATTACGCCACCACCGGGAAAATCGTTGGTGCAATCGGTCATTTCGGCCATGAGCTTTGTGGTCGCGGACGGAGTCGTGTGTCTGCCCGATTCTTCGAGCCAGACCAATATCGATATAATGCCACCGTAAGAGCCATAGCCCGCCGGTGCCAACTAGCGGGCGAAAAGGACCACCGCCAGGTAGCCTAGATAAAGTAATAGCCCTGACTCAGGGAGAGAATGGGGGTGCCGCGCGCCGCTTTCGCGAGGAGGGGGAGCGACTCGTAATCCTTGACCCCCCCTCTTTGTCCCTTAGCAAAATTTGTAGGGGACGGTCGCGACCGTCCCTTACAAGTGGGGGTTCTGGATGCCCCCCGTGGAAGAATGGCTGATCTTCCACGGGGCGGGCATGACGGTGGGAAGGCCACCGACTTCTTTTGCGAACTTCCGGGACAAGACACTAGTGCATGTTCATGCCGCCGTCGACGCTGATGGATTGGCCGGTCATGAAGTCGCTGTCATCGGAGGCGAGAAATATCACCGTGCCGACGAGATCCGCAGGGTACTGATCGCGCTGAAAGGCGCGGCGCTTGCGGCGGTCGGCGAGTTGCTCCGGCGTCAAAACGCCTTCCTGGTTTGATCCGGAGATGGTCAAGCCCGGCATGATCGAATTCACGCAGATGTTGTCGCTGCCGACTTCGCGCGCCAGGGCGCGAGTGAAGCCGACCACCGCGGCTTTGGATGACACGTAATGAAGAAAAAGCGGCGTGCCGCCTAATATCGTTCCCGACGAGATGTTAATGATTTTGCCTTTGCCCTGCTGCTTCATCGCCGGGTAGACCGCTTTGACGCAGTGCCACAGTCCTTTGACGTTCACCGCCATGACGCGGTCCCACTCCTCGCCGTCGATCTCCATGAAGTTTTTCTTTTTGAGCGCCGAATAGAGTCCGGCGTTGTTCACGAGAATATCGACGCGGCCATAGGCTTTGAGCGCCGCTTGCGCCATGGCCTCGGTTTTTTCCGCGGAAGTCACGTCGACGTAGACGGCCATGGCTTCGCCGCCGGATTGCTTGATGTCCGCCGCGACTTTTTTGGCTTCGGTGTCTTGGATATCTGCAACGACGACTTTGGCGCCTTCCTTCGCCAGGCCGTGAGCGTACGCGTTGCCGATGCCGACGCCGCCGCCGGTGACGATCGCTACTTTATCCTTCAAACGCATGATGATCCTCCGTTAGATTCTTGATCTTGAAGTCATAAAGAAAGTTCTCGCGCCAAGGCGCAAAGACGCCAAGTGACTGACCTCGGCCCGTCATTGCGAGCGAGGGCGAGGGATCCGCGAAAGATTTCTCCCTTCAGTCGAAATGACATAGCTCATCCCTTTGCGTTCTTGGCGCCTTTGCGCGAGATATCTCCATTCTTGCCCTATCCCAGCGCCGGGTTGATCAGCGCCTTGGTCGGGAACATCTCCGGAATCTCGCCGCCGACGGAGCGGATGCACTTCTCAATATCTCTTAACGGAAAGACATGGCTAACCATTTCTTGCACCGGAAACTTGGTCGCTTCGATCAAGCGCAGGGCGGCGTCGGTGGCGTCGTTGTCGGCGGTAAAACAGCCCTGAAGTTTGGTTTCGTTCCACACCAGTTTGTCCATGAGCATCGGCGTCACCGTGGCGTCGCCGGTTAGACCCGCGAGCACCATGGTGGCCTGGCGGTGCAGGCAATCTACTGACTTGAGAATCGCGTTGGGATTGCCCGACACGTCGACGACGACGTCGCACATCTCGCCGTTGGTTTCCTTGCGGATCACTGCCACGACGTCTTCTTCCTCGACATTGATGGTCCGGTCCGCGCCGAATTTTTTCGCCAGTTCGAGACGCGGCTTGTCGCGGCCGATGCCGGTGATGAAGATTTTCGCGGCGCCGGCGTGCTTCGCGGCAAAGGTGCACGAAAGCCCTTGCTGGCCGGGCCCCTGGATCAAAACATAATCGCCCATTTTTACGCCGCCGCGGCGAATCGCCCATTGAAAGCCGTTGGCCATGACCGAGCCGATGAGGGCCGCGGCTTCGGCGGGAAGGGCGTCGCTGACTTTTGTCGCCAACACGTCGGGCGCCAGATAGATGTAATCGGCAAAACCGCCGAACAGGTGGGGCGGCTGATCGCATTTGGTCCGGCCGCCGTAGTTGGTGCGCTGCCGGCAGAAGCGTTGGTTGTTGCGGCGGCAATCCGCGCAGCGGCCGCAGCCCAGGGCGCCTTTGAGTATGATGCGGTCGCCTTCCTTGACCTTGTGGATTCGCGCCGCATTGCGACCGAGCTTCTCGACCCGGCCGAGAATCTCATGGCCGAGGATGATCGGATAATCGACTTTGAGCTTGCCGTGCAGGTATTTCACGTCCGTGCCGCAGACGCCGCCCATTTCCACTTTCACCAGCCCGCCGTCGGGCGGAATGTCCGGGACGGGATAGTCACGAACCTCCAATTTGTCCGGGCCTAGTAACGTTGCGCCACGTACGCTTGCCATGAGTCCTCCTCCTAAATTTTTCAATTTTCTCTTGGTGAGATCCTTCGCTGTCGCTCAGGATGAAGTGATCTCCGGTTGTTACCAGAGATCACTTCACTTTGTATTCCTGAGACAACTTGTCGATGAAGCCGCTGGCTTCGATGTCTTTGACCAGAGACATGTCGCTATAACGCTCGGGATTTTCTTTTAAGATCTTAGGATCTTTTTTGCCAACTTCTTGGATCGGCAGCTCGAAATACTCCTTCGATGGGTATGGCCTGGTAGGAAAATCGTACTCGCGGAAATTTTCCTCGAGGATTTCGCGGTCCTGGACCTTCATGTACTTGGCCAAGACTTTCAGGCTGAATTCTTTATCAGCCTTATAGCGATGAACGCCTTCGATCATCGCCTTGGTGAAGTTGACCAGTTCCGCCCGCATCTTGGCCAGGTAGGGCCTGCGCGCCACGAACATCAGGCTGGAGTAGGGAATATTCAGTTTCGAGGCGTCGATCAAAAGCGTCATGCCCAATTTGCGCGCTTGCAGCGTCATCGGCGGCGTGAGCATCGCGGCGTCGGCGTTGTTGGTTTCGACGGCGATGATGCGGTTCGATTGATTGCCCACTTGCAGCAATGCCACATCGGTGTCGGGCCGCAGCCCTTCGCGCTGCAGCAAATATCGCGCGGCAAAGTCTGCGTTGCTGCCGAATCGGCTGATGGCGATGCGTTTTACTTCTTTCAAGCTCTTAATGTCCTTTCGACCGTAGATCCGATTGTCCATGGTGTTGCCGAGCCGGCCGAACATGGTCAGCCCCAATGCCGGAGTTGAGATCACCACCTGCGGCGAGAACATGCCGACTTGAGCGTCGCCCGATGACAGCGCCGCGGCGGCGGACGTGGCGCCCTGGATGAAAATCAATTGCACGTTGTTGCCATACTTTTCGAAAAGTTTGGCTTCCTTGGTCACCCAGAGCGGGGCGAAAGCGCCAACTTCGCTGGTCCATACGACATTGATATCGGCGGCGGAAGCGGCGCCGAGCCAGAGCAGGTTAAAGGCCAAACTCAGCGCGGTTAATAACGCATGTAATTTCATAGATTTCTCCTTTGACGTGATAAAAATGCGAACCGATAATATTCTTTTGTCATTTCCCCTATACTGCCGAAGCCGTGCAACAATCAAGATCATGAAGGATCGAAGAGCGCCGACTTCTATCCTCTATCTTCGATGCTCAGCCATTTCACTAGCTCTTCATCAACAGAACGCCCAGCAGTGTTACCACCAGACCGAGGACCGCGTTGAGTTTCAGCAGCATAAACCATTTTTGCCAATGCGCGCGCAGCGGCTCCGGCCATTCGGCAACGTCACCGGGCGCGGCGGCGCTGAGCGCGGCGATCTTGGGGCCGTATTTGAAAACTTGCAGCGTATGGTGCGCCAACATGGCGACGAAGAGGAAAAGTTTTATCGCCAGAAGGATCATGTAGGTCCGGCCGAGATGAGCGCCGGTGGCCTGGCTCCGCAGTATCAAATTGACTACGCCCGTGACCATCAAGAGCGCGATGCCGGTCCAGGATACGCTCTCTAGAGACAGTCGTCCCTGATTCAACGCGCGGATGCCGGCGCCCGGCCTGAGCGCATGCGCCGCGGGGCCGAAGGCCACCAGAAAAAACGCGATGCCGCCGAGCCAGAGCGCCAGCGCGACGAGATGGAGCAATAAACTAAGTGCGTGCCAATCGTGCATGAAAAAAATCGGCGGTTTTGCGTCGTCTTGTGCTTAGCACCGGCGAAAATCCATTGCAAATCAGCGGCATCCAAGCTTGAAATGGCCGGGTAGCTGTGTTAGCTAAAAGCCAGTTTTCTGCTCGACCCGTAAAAATCACTATTAAAAGGATGGTCGGTTAGATGATGCGATGGCTGCCGGAAGATGTGTCTACCTACGGTCGCGAGATCGATGCGTTGTTCTTTCTCATTTACTACATCACCGCCGCTACTTTCATCCTGGTAACGGCGCTGATGATCTGGTTTCTTTGGAAATATCGCGATCAAGGCAACCGCCGCGCGACCTATACTCATGGCAACACGACGCTGGAAATTATCTGGACCGTTGTCCCGGCGGCGATTTTAATCGTGCTGTCTTTCATGAGCGTTTCCACCTGGGCCAAAGTGAAGCGGGAGGTGCCGCCCACGGACTTTGAAGTGAGTGTTAACGCCAAACAGTTTAACTGGGATGTTTCGTACCCGGGACCGGACGGCAAGTTGGGCACCGAAGATGACATCAAGTTTGACAACGACATTCATGTGCCGGTGAATAAAGTCGTTCGCTTGCACCTCACGGCTGCCGACGTGATCCATAGCCTTTTTATTCCCAATCTCCGCTTCAAGCAGGACGCCGTGCCGGGTAGAAAGATCTTGGGCTGGATCGAGGCGACCAAGCCTGGAAAATACGAGCTGCCCTGCGCCGAACTTTGCGGCTTCGGTCACTCGGGTATGAAAGGCTGGCTGCACGTGCACACGGCGGAAGACTAC
>DASWHT010000114.1:0-6044 GCA_036398075.1 Binatia bacterium
CACGCCGCTTTCGATGGCGCCGAGCACCTCGTTGCTCGCGCCGAAGACGCCTTCAAATAGCTGAAACTTTTCCGACAGCAGTTCGTAAACGCGCCGGTCAGCGGCGTGTTTGCGGTTAAGAAAGTTAACGACCACCACGTCGTGTTTTTGCCCGTAACGATGGCACCGGCCGATTCGTTGCTCGATCCGCTGGGGATTCCAGGGGAGGTCGTAGTTCACCACGAGCGAGCAAAACTGTAAGTTTATACCCTCCGCGCCGGCCTCGGTGGCGATCATGATCTGCCCCTGCTCGCGGAAGTAATCGACCAGGGCGGAACGCATGTCGGCGCTACGCGAACCCGTGACGCGGTCGGTCCCCTGGTGACGCTCAAACCAGTCGGCGTAGATGGCTTTTGAACGGTCGTCGGTATTCGAGCCATTGAACAGAACGATGCCGTCCTTCCATGGGCTGTCCGTCAATACGCGTACCAGATAGCTCTGCGTGCGGCGGGATTCGGTAAAGATAATCGCCTTCTGCTCGGCCTTGAGTTCCGTCGCCTTGTTCATCGCAATGCCGAGCGCCTTGAGCAAAGCTTTCCCCTTGGCGTTGTGCTCGATGGAAGTGGCGAGACGGGCGAAGCCATCGAGGTCGGCGATCTCAGCTTCGATGGCCGCGCGGTCGGCTTCCGAAAGCGGTTCAGCGGGTTCTTCTTCTCCCCACTCCTCCGCGGTCTCGTCCAACGCCTCGTAGTCCTGGTCGAGCTCCTCTTCCAGCGGTTCTGGCGGCTCCTGCTTCCGCAACTTGGCCTTAAGCCGGTTCGAGATCGACGTGAGTGCGCCAGCTATGGCGAAACTTGAAGAGGCCAGAAGCTTGCGCAAGACCAGCGTCATCAGCGAGCGCTGGCTTGAGGGAAGCGCTTGAAGGTTCGGGCGGCGCAAGTATTCTGAAACGAGTTCGTAAAGCTGGTCTTCGCTCTCCTCCGGAGTGAATTCTTCAAGCAGAGGAAGCCGATTGGTATACGGAATGTAGGCGGTAACCTGGCGGCGCAGCGTGCGATGGCAGAATGGTTTCAACCGCGACTTCAGAGTTCGGAAAACCTGGTCCTGGGTCAGGTTGGCGAACTGCTCGCGAAAACTCTTGAGATCGCCGAAGGCGTGCTCGTCGATGATGCTGGCAAGACCGAAGAGTTCGAGCAGCGAGTTTTGCAGCGGCGTAGCCGTCAGGAGAAGCTTGTGCCGTTCCTGCAATGCCAGCTTGAGCGTGTTCGCTATGACGTTGGATGGTTTGTAGACGTTGCGCAGCCGATGGGCTTCGTCGATGACCACGAGATCCCACGGGGTTGTCGCCACGTCCGACGCCTTGCTTCGCGCGAAATGGTAGGAGCAAATGACGACAGCGTCCTTCACCTCGAACGGCCGGAAGTTCCCTTGTTTGATCGCTTCGTTGTAAGGTTTGGTCTCCAGTATTCGGCAGGGGAGGAAGAACTTTTCCGTCAGTTCCTGATACCATTGCTTGCGCAAATTGGCCGGCACGATAACTAGAACCCGGCGCTTCCGTTCGGCCCACCGCTGAGATAGGACTAGTCCCGCTTCGATGGTTTTTCCCAACCCTACTTCGTCGGCCAGCAGCGCGCCCTTCGATAGCGGCGAGTTGAAGGCGAACAGCGCCGCGTCCACCTGGTGCGGATTCAGGTCCACCTGCGCGCTGGCAACCGCGCCGGCGAGCTTTTCCAAGCTGTCCGACGAATAGCGTTTCGTCAGCTCATGAGCGTAATATTTCGCGTGGTAAGGCGTTACGTCCAAGGAGGTCCTAATACAGACTTGAACGTGAGCCGGATTTTACGCGAAACGCGCGGAGGATGCCAAGGGATACTTTTCAAAGTGTTTAACTCATGGCTATAATTGCCGCTAGATTATGGATTCGGGGCAACAAAAACATCCAGGCAAGGACAAAACAGGACGAAATGAAGGGGCTCGATCGACTTTCACGCGCAGATCTAGTCTTGCCGCGAACAGTGTCAGTTTCCTTTTCGTGTTTTAAGCACGGGTATTGCTTGGATCTTTTCATCGGGCAGCAGCTCCCAGTAGATTCCTTTGGGGCGCTTGAAGCGGGGCTGGATATCGATAATTTCCGCCGGCGTGACGATGGCGGTAAGCGGGATGTCGTGCTCGGTCATGGGAATCTCGTCGTTGACGATTTGCAGCGGGTGGACCGAGGTGACGATGGGCGTGTGCGGTCCGATCTTTTTTTCTTCAGTGAGAAGGGCAAATTCCAAATCGGAATAGCCGCCGCCTTTGCCGACCCGGGCGCCTTTTCGGTTCACGGCCACGGAACCGCAGATGATGAGATCGATCCTTTTCACTTCATCGAGCGAGACCGGGCGTCCGTATTGCGTGGCGCCTTTAATCGATGATGCCTCGTGGGGCGAGCAGCTGAGCTTTTTTGGGTCTAATTCAATAAAGGGCTCAGCCGCGCGCAGCCGCGGCACCGGCATGTAGAGAATTTTGCCTTCGGCCAGCGCTCGCTGGCGGATCGCCCGCTGCGGCGAATCCGGATTGATCTTGAGAACCTTGGATTTTTGCCACCATGCGGCTTTGGCCACATGGCGCGCGCAGGCTTCGGCGCCGATGAAATTGGGAATCCGTCCCACGGCGCCGGGGAAGCGGGCGACCTTTTGCTTTTGCAGCAAGGACCAGATTGCTTCTCGAAGGGTATCCTTAGTCTTCACGGCAATACGCTAGTGTGGCGTCCTTCAAAGATAGGGCCTTATTTACGCGTCATTCATGCCAAGCTGGCGATAGCCAGCGCGAGCCGGAATCCAGGGAATTCGGAGAGTTCTGGATTCCCGCTTCCGCGGGAATGACGACCAGGGAGGAATTTCTGAGACACCACACTAGCTGAGCCGTGAGGCACTAGGCAAGAGTGTTTCAGGGGAAGGGTGGACGTTTGGAACGATTGGATCGATTGGATCGATTGGAACTTTCCCGTGGCATTCAAAGGATTGACTGACTGGGAAAGCCGGTTGTAATATCGGCCTCAGTGCGTGACTTTCTGGTAATTTTTGTGACGGTGGGTTCGGCCGCCGAAGGGGACCGTTTAGCCCGGGCGCTCGTGGAAGAGCGGCTCGCAGCCTGCGTAAACCGGCTCCCGTCCGTCCAGTCCGTCTATCGCTGGGAAGGCAAAGTGGAAGAGAGCGCCGAAGAACTGCTCGTGATCAAGACGAGGAAAACTCTTTTCCCCGCGTTGGAAAAGCGCGTGCGCGAGCTGCACAGCAACACGGTTCCGGAAATCATCGCGCTGCCGATCATCGCCGGCAGCGAGCCCTATCTGAACTGGTTGGAGGAGCAAACTGCGGCGGCAGGGCCGCGGCCGGACGGTGGCGTGCGCGAGACGCACGAGGTTTCTGCCGGGGGAGTGGTGTACCGCAGGCAAGGCGGCGGCGTCGAGGTGGCGCTGATCCATGTGCGGCGCCGCTGGGGATTGCCGAAGGGGCATGTCGAAGCCGGTGAAAGCGCCGACCAGGCCGCGTTGCGCGAGGTGCGCGAAGAGACCGGCCTGGAGGGACGGGTGGCGAGAAAGCTCGGTGATATCCGCTATTCCTACCGTGAAAGAAGAGCCGGCCAAGAAGAAGTCAAGATTCACAAACGGGTTCATTTTTACCTGGTCCGCTATCTGCGCGGCGACGTGCGCGATCATGACCATGAAGTGGACGAGGCGCGCTGGTTTCCGATTGACGAAGCGCTGCGCACTCTACGCTTTGCCACCGAGCGCAAGATGGTGAACCGCGCGAAAGCTGCGCTGGTGGGCCGCGACAGAAAGCAAGAGCTTCAGGGCCTCGGGGCGCCTGAGGAGATCTAAGAGTCAATCGAGATCCCGTCATGCACGGGTTGCTCTGGCAGGTCGCTGAAAAAGAGGTCGGAATGCTTCGACAGGCTCAGCATGAACGGAAAATGCTCAATAATTTCAAGCTCCGCACCGTTCGAAGGGTGAACGGTGGGTTATTCAGCAACCTGCGAGGTCGCGCGAGAGTATTATTCAATGAAAGAAAATTTCTCTGAAGTCGTTTTTTCCGTCCCTTATGAGATGGCGGCGGTGCGGCCGCTGCGCCAAACATCCCGACAAGAGCGCCGAGCCGCGCTCCAAGCCGCCTGTTACAACACTGAACTGATCCCCCAAGAACTGGTTTATGTCGATCTCAAGACCGATAGCGGAGTTAGCGCCTTCAGCACCCGGCAAATGGCCACGCTGATGGGCGCGGGTTCTCTGGAATCGGGCATGGAAATGGCCGCGGAAGGCAGCGGCGCCTTCCGCTCGCTCACGGAAAAATTCCGGGAAGTTTTTGGCTTTCCCTACGTGCTTCCGGTGGCGCAGGGCAGAGCGGCGGAACGGCTGTGGACCAAGCTCCATGTCCGGTCGGGCTGCGTCGTGCCCGGCAATATGCTTTTTCCCTCGACACGCTATCATATTGAGGCCAATGGCGGAAAAGTGCTGGATGTGATCAACGACGGAGCCCACGATCTCACCGCCGAACACCTATTCAAAGGCGACATCGACCTCAATAAATTGACGGCGGCGTTCAAAGAGCATGAAGACAAGGTCGCGTGCGTTTACGTCGAACTCTGCGTCAACAGCTGCGGCGGCCATCCGGTGTCCCTCGGTAATCTAAAAGCGGTCAAAGCCGCCGCCGGCGCCAACCGCGTGCCGCTGTTTCTCGACGCCTGCCGGATTCTCGAAAACAGTTATTTAATCAAGCGGCGCGAGCCCGGCTATCAAAACCACAGCGTGGCGGAGATCATCAGTGAAACCTGCGCGCTGGCCGACGGCTGCACGATGAGCGCGCTCAAGGATTTCTCGGTGGCCGCCGGAGGTTTCATCGGCGCGCGCGACGAAGCCGCTTATCAAAAGGCGTACGCCCAGAGCTTTCTTGACGGCACGCAACCCGGCGGCGCCGTTATCCGTGCACTGAGCGTTGCATTGGACGAGCTGCTTACGGGCGATGCCTATGCGGCAAGCCGCGTGGCACAGGTTCACTACTTATGGCGGCGACTGAAAGACACGATTCCGGTGCTCCATCCCGCTGGAGGCCACGGCGTGTTTATCGACGTTGCGCGGTTCTTGACGCAAGTTCCCAGGGAAAACTTTGCGGCGGAGGCGCTGGCTGCTTTCATCTATGAGACCTCAGGGGTTCGTCTGACAAAGGGTCCGCCTCTGGCGCCCAGCCAAACGGAGCGGGGCGTAGAGCTACTGCGCCTGGCCATACCGGCGCGCCGCTACTTACAGGGACATTTGGATGATACAGCCGAAGCCCTGCTTCACACCTACGCCCATAGAGAGGAAATCAAGGGACTCAGGCGAATCGAGAAAGCCGGCCGGCCAAAGTATGCGCCGGCGCTGTTTGCACGGTTGGGACTATGAATACTGCGCGGCAAGTATCACAGGACCGTCATCTAGCGGCGATCTTCTTCAATCGCGTTCGGGAACTTGGCGAGAGGAGCTTCATCAAGGTGCAACGCGGCGAACAATTTGACGAAATCTCATGGCGTGATTTTGGCGCCAAAGTGCGCGCCGCCATTTTCGCGCTTTACGCTCTCGGCTTGAACCGAGGCGACCGCGTGGCGATCATCGGCGAGAACAGCCTTGAATGGCTGTGCGCCGACCTTGCGACCCTAGGGGGCGGTTTCCCCAACGTCATCGTTTCCCCTGGCCTATCCGAGAGGATGTTGCGTATGATTCTCGGTCATTCCAGCTGCCGCGCGGCCTTCGTGCAAAATGAGAAGGCGGTGGGGCGATTACTCGATCTCAAGGGGCAATTGCCGGCGCTCGACTATCTGATCGTTCTCGATGGCAGCGGCGCCGCCGGCTTGCCCTGCCTCTCGTTCGGCGAGTTTCTGTCGCGCGGCGCGCGGGCCGACGAAGGGCGCCTCGGAGCGATACTGGAATCGGTTCATCCCGACGATCTCGCGACGATCATGTACACCTCCGGTTCCACCGGTGAGCCCAAGGGTGTCATGCGCACCCATAATAATCTGCTTGCGAATATCACCAACGGCCGTCCAATATCTTC
>DASWHT010000115.1:0-4699 GCA_036398075.1 Binatia bacterium
GGAGGAGCAGATCGGCCACTGGTCGGCGGCTTGCTACAAAGCGCTCACGAGCCATTATGGCTTCGACCGCGAAAAGGCGATCTACTTCGCGACCCATATCGAAGCGGACCTGCAGGAGCATGAAGAAGGCGTCATGGGCCACGGCAGTTTCAATCGCATGGCGTTGCAGCGGCTGTTGGAAACCGGCATGGCCGATGAGCGGCCAACCTACGGGTTGGAATATTGCGCCATGACATCCGTGGATCTTCACGGCGTCATGCTGCGCGCCGCGCTGGAAGCAGCGAGCCGCTAGGAAATTGACCGCAAGGAACCTAGCGCGGCAAAGCCGCAACCGAAGACGAGATTTAACCACAAAGAGCACATAGAAAAGATTGTAGGGGCAGCCCTGTGTGGCTGCCCGGAGCGGGTGTCGGAGGGGAGGATTTAACCGCAAAGACCTGTCCTGAGCGAAGTCGAAGGAACGCAAAGGGCGCAAAGCAGAGGGGACTCACCACGAAGGCACGAAGGACACGAAGGGTTCGGATATTTATACTCTTAAACTTCGTGATCTTCGTGCCTTCGTGGTGAATATTTTTTTCTCTTGTGGCTCAATTTTGTTTGCGGCTCTGCCGCGCTAAGCTCTTTGTGGTTAATGCGAATTCAGCGCAAAAGCCGCACGGGGATGCCGCGGTCATGCAGATACTGCTTGCACGCTGCGATGGAGTATTCCCGGTAGTGGAAGATCGACGCCGCCAGCGCCGCGCTGGCTTTACCCTGGGTCAGCCCGTCGTAGATATGTTCCAGGTTCCCCACGCCGCCCGAGGCGATCACGGGAATCGTGACCCGCTCTGAAATCGTTCTCGTCAACGCCAGATCGTATCCCGCTTTGGTCCCGTCCCGGTCCATACTGGTGAGCAGGATCTCGCCGGCGCCACAACGTTCCATCCGCTCCGCCCACTCGCATGCGTCGATGCCCGTCGGGTTGCGCCCGCCGTGGGTGAAGACTTCCCAGCGGTCGTTTACGCGCTTGGCGTCGATGGCGACAACGATGCACTGGCTGCCGAATCGCTCGGCCGCCTCGCGCACGAACTCCGGGCGGTTCACCGCCCCCGTGTTGATGGAAACCTTATCCGCACCTGCCTGCAAGAGCTTGCGGATGTCATCGAGCTGATTGATCCCGCCGCCCACCGTGAGCGGCATGAACACCTGCTCCGCCGTACGACCGACAACGTCGAGAATGATGGCGCGGTTTTCATGGGACGCCGTGATATCCAAAAAACAAAGTTCGTCGGCGCCCTCGTGGTCATAAACACGCGCGACTGCCACCGGATCGCCGGCGTCCTGCAGGTCGAGAAATTTGACGCCCTTGACGACTCGGCCGGCTGTCACGTCGAGGCAGGGAATGATTCTTTTGGCGAGCATTGGTTTTTAGTTTAGCCGAGACACGGTGATTCCTCAATGAGACAAAACACGGAGCTTCAATTTAGCAAACCGTATGACGCGCGCATACGCAATCGCATGGCGGAGCCGGTTCCGTTGCGTGATCGGTTTGTGGAGGTCAGCTAAAGACGGGGCCTAGATACTTGACTCCCCTCTTTTTTTTGCGCTATACAGTTCTACCCGGCGCAAGACTAAAGTCGTATGCACATTTATAACAAATACAACTTTTGCTCGATACGGCTGGTCCGCTTTATCGCGCCCGCGATCCTTGGCCATCTAATGTTGAGCGGCTGCGCGCTCCCGACCCGTCTACAAACCCAAACCATCGGCGACCTGGGGCGTTTTGAGTTTGGCCTTCCCCAGCAGCGCATGCAGGGCGCGATGATCGGCGCGCCCCACGGCGCATCTGAGCGAATCGCGGCTGAATACGCCCAATGGATCAGTGAACGAACTGGCGCAGGTCTCGCCATCGGGTATGGATTCAAAGCCAAGCGAATCCCCGTCACCCAACCGTTGGTCACCACCGGACTAAACCTCAACACCACCGCCGACCCCGCGCGCCGGGGAAGCGTGTATCACGAATTTAACGAGATACTGCAAAGGGCCACCAACGGGAATCTTGAGTTCTACGCGGGCATTCGCTTTGCCGACACCAACGCGCATGATGGCATCATCGAAGTCGCGGTGAACGGTTTTACGTTTGAAGAAGTCGAACTTCTCAAGGATCGCTTCGCGCGGCTGCGTGACCGCGCGCTGCGTGACGTGGCGGCGCCTAAAATTGCCGTCGCCATGGACTCCGTTGACAAGCTTACGTGGAGCGTCTCCGTCATCAAGCACCACGGCGTGCTCATGAGAGCGGAAAAGGGGCTGAATCTGCGGCTGGCGAGAGGCTTAACCACTGAGCCGGCCAGAGCCGTATATCGCGATGTGTTGGCGCAATGGATCCGGTCGGCCTACGACTTGGCGCGGCGCGATCCTTCATCGGTGCCACAAACTCAAGTGTGGCGCGCGGAGCATGGGCGCATCGAATCGCTACCCTCCAGAAAAAATATCCAAGGCATCGTGATCGGCGCGCCCCATGGCAGTTTTGACGAACACACGGCGGAACTCGTCAATCGAATTGCCTACCGAACCGGTCTTGCCGCGGTCATAGCCAAGGGGTTTACGCCGACAGAAAGCGGCGGGGGGTGGCGCATCAACGTCAACCGGCCCACCGAACGGCGCTACCCGGGTGGCGATATCGAAATCGCAACCCAACGGTCAAAAACCGTCTTCGAAAAATTTAAAGACCTGGTCGTCGAAGCAGCCCGGGGAAGTTTAGACCTCTACATCGATATACACCAGAACGCCGGCCAGCCGAACATCGAAGTGGCTACGGTCGGCATTTCAAAACGACAGGCGGAAATTATCAAGCAGACGTTCAGGGAGATTCGCGACCGCCGGTTGCGAGAGCATCCTCGAATCACCCGGGTTGACCTGGCCATCGAGCCGCTGGACCAAATTGAAATTGGCGCATGGGCGGCCAAGTCCCAAGGCATTCTCAGCGTCGCCAGACGGAGCTTGCATTTCGAGCTACCGGCCGGGCGCATCCTTTGGAACGCGCACACACGGGCATTGTACTCGCGCGTCTTCGTGGAATTGGTCGGAGGCTTACCCGCGCTCTTGCGCTCGACCGATGATCCGGCGTAGATTCCAGCCGGTCTGGATCGCTCTCGCTCAGGGTCGGAACGGTTATCGGCCCGACACAGTTGCGATTGTCGCCGAGATTTTTTTTTTCGCTTGCGCATGGTGAACGAGCGTTATAAATGTCGGAGCACGAGATTGCGAGTTTCTGCGTAGGTGAATCTGCCTATGTCCACAATTCTTGTAATTGAACAGAGCGATGAAATTCGCGCACTGATCAAACGCGAGTTCGATGATCGCGTCGCCGTCGAGCATTATTCCAGTTTCAAGGCGGCCGTCGAGCGATCGAAATATGCCAAACCCGATCTGCTCATCTGGGACATGCCCCGGGGCTTGACCGTAGGCGCCCGCTTGAGCGAATGTCTAGGTAAACTGACGCGGGATTTGCCGCACACCCCTACGCTGATTGTTTCCAATTCGCCGGAACCCGACTTTCCTGGGATCAAGGCGACGCCCTGTTATTGGATGCGCCGGCCCGCCGATGAGGCCGAAATTTTAGCCCTCGTGGAAACAGCGATCGATCGGAAAGCGTCGTCGCAAACGATACTCCCCACCGACGCACAAGCATGTTTCACTCCGAAGTTTGAAGGCATATTTGCCACCAGCTTGATCATGCGTTCCGTGATCCAGCAGATCTTGGAAGCGGCCGCCGATGACATTCCAGTGCTGATCACGGGGGAAACCGGCACCGGCAAGGACCTGGTCGCCGCGGCGATTCACAAGCGGAGCAAACGCAAGGACGCGCCTTTTCTGCCGGTTAATATGGGCGCCATCTCCTCCGAGCTCATCGCCAGCGAGCTGTTCGGCCATGACAAAGGCGCCTACACCGGCGCTTCGGAAGCGCGCGCGGGATACTTCGAACAGGCGAAGGGCGGCACCATTTTTCTCGACGAGATCACGACGATGGACGAGAAAACACAGGTGTGCCTGCTGCGGGTGCTTGAGAACAAGATTATCCGGCGAGTGCGCGGCGAGCGCGACATAAAAGTGGATGTGCGGGTCATCGCCGCTTCCAACGAAAATATCGAGGAAGCCGTCAAGGCGGCGCGTTTTCGGGAGGATCTTTATTACCGCCTCGACGTTTTTCGCATTCACCTGCCGCCCTTGCGGGAACGGTACGGCGGCGTCGCGTTATTGACCGACCATTTTGTGTCGCGCTTCGACGAACAGTACAAGAAAAACATCCGCATCGTTGCGCCTGAGACCTATCGCTTGCTCAGGCGCTATCCCTGGCCCGGCAACGTGCGCGAGCTGAAAAACGTAATTCAACGCGCCGTGCTCTTGGCCAAAGGCGAGGAGCTGACACCCGATCTACTGCCGGCGCGGTTTCGCGAACAGGACGGCGCCCCGGAGGCGGAAGCGGCCTCGCCGTCTCCGATTCACCTCGGGATGAGCCTCGCCGACGTCGAAAAGGAATTCGTCAAAATGACCCTCCATTCGATAAACGGCAACAAAATGAAAGCCGCCTCTATCCTCGGCATAAGCCGCCGGGCTCTTTACAACAAACTGAAGAGATTCGGCCTTCTTTAGAGTCTCCTGTAAAAATCTTGCACATGAATCTCTAATTTTTTCTGTTTTCTCGTCGCGTCAAGCCGAT
>DASWHT010000116.1:0-4329 GCA_036398075.1 Binatia bacterium
TCGCGCATCAACAGAAGGGAGTTAACATGAGTGGATTTGAAACTGGGTTAACGGGAGGTTTCGCGCTGCTATTGATGCTGATCGTGGGGTTGGTTTTTGTCTTGTACCTCGTCCCCATCCCGCTCTGGATTGCCGCCTGGGCATCGGGAGCCTACGTCGGGCTCTTGACTCTCGTCGGCATGCGCTTCAGGCGGGTGCCGCCCGGCACCGTGATCACAGCGCGGATCAGCTCGGTCAAAGCCGGCTTGGACATTCCGCTCAACGATCTCGAAGCCCATTATCTGGCCGGCGGCAACGTCGTCAGGGTCGTCAATGCCATGATCTCCGCGGACAAGGCGAATATTCCATTGGTCTTCAAGCGGGCCGCGGCCATCGACCTGGCCGGGCGCGACGTTTTGGAAGCGGTAAAGATGTCGGTCATTCCGAAAGTTATCGAAACGCCGAAGATCGCCGCCATCGCCAAAAACGGCATCCAGCTGATCGCCGTCTCCCGAGTGACCGTCCGGACCAATATTGACCGCCTGGTCGGCGGCGCCGGCGAGGAGACCATCATCGCCCGGGTCGGCGAAGGCATGGTGAGTACCATCGGCTCGGCCGAGTCGCACAAAGACGTGCTCGAAAATCCCGATCATATTTCCAAGCATGTGCTCAGCAAGGGGTTGGACGCCGGGACGGCCTACGAGATTCTTTCCATCGACATCGCCGACGTGGACGTGGGCGACAATATCGGCGCCAAGCTGCAAATCGATCAGGCCAACGCCGACAAGCAAATTGCCCAGGCCAAGGCGGAAGAGCGCCGCGCCATGGCCGTAGCGTTGGAACAAGAGATGCGGGCGCGGGTGGTCGAGGCGGAAGCCGAAGTGCCGCGGGCGATGGCGGAGGCGTTTAGGCAAGGCAATCTCGGCATCATGGATTACTATCGAATGAAGAACGTTCAAGCCGATACATCGATGCGCGACTCCATCGCCGAAAGCGGCGACGACCCGTCCGGCGAGAAACGTTGAGGAGAGTTCCTATGGAACTGGTTATTGTCCTTATTGCTCTCATTATTTTGGTCCCATTGGCGAACTACGTGCTTGAGCGAATGCGCCGGCGCTATCAGTCCCCGCTGGACTCGCGCCGCGTTCCAGACATGGGTGTGCGCCGGCAAGCGGCGCCATCGGCGCCCAAATCTTCCGCTGGCCGCGAGCGCGAGCAGGTAGCACCCCCGGCCAGCGCCATCCAGCCATCGCGAAGGCCCGGGATTCCTCAGACGCTGTTCAGAACCAAACGCGATGTGCGGCGGACGATCGTCGCGATGACGATCCTGGGACCATGCCGCGCTTACGATCCACCCGGGTAACTCGCCGGACGGATTCCTTCAGCATGGAAATTTTTCAGCAATCACCCGAGGCGTAACTGCGCGAGCGAGGCGCGGGCCGGTCCGCCACTGATGTCTGGAACGATGGCCAGCTCGAGTGTGGTGACGCCGTCGAGATCCACAGGATAATCCTCGCGCTCGCGGGTCGTGCGGGGAGGGCTGAAATTATATTGCTGACGCACGATTTCCCGATAGGACGCCCCGCCGTTTGACGACCACCGCAGGACAAACTGCTGCGTGCGCTCCAACTCCTCTTCGTGAAACTCCAAATGCAGCCGCTTGATTCTCTGCGGCGGGTCAAACACAAGGCGCACGGTCTGCGGTCCCGGTTGCGCCGCTCGCCAACCCGATTCGGTGCCCGGCAGCAATCCTGACTCGATCGGATGCGCCGGGTCCTCCGAGGTCACCTCCACCTGCGCCAATGCATCCACGTTCAACCAATGCTGATCCGAACGCGATGCGTCCTGAATGTCTTGGCCGATAATCCGTTTGCGCATGACTTACCTCCTTACGATCGATCGCAGCTAGACACATTCAAGTGTGCACTTTGTTTCTTGAGCTTTAAAGAGCAGCGCTTCGCTCAAGAGTGCATTTTTTGGACCTTAGGCCGTGACTCGTGGTTTTTTGCGCGCTTACGAACGCGAGACGACGAAAGATCGCCATCTAACGACAAATTGAATCGGTGCTCGTGCCAAATTTTTCAAGAACCTGTTCAATACTAGACAGCAAGCCCAGCGGTGTTCGACTAAGCTCAACGGAAGAGACAGTAACTTAACGTCTTTGCGGTGCGTATATGTCAACGCTTAGACCGTGTTTTGATGACGCGCCCGGCGATGCAGTCAGCGCTCTGCGACTCGGTGACGTAGGAGTCCATATTTAAACGGAGTAACCATGCAGAAGCCCAACGCCAATCAAACGTCGAAACTAATTCCGCAAACCAGAGCTACGGTCGCAAGCGTGTTAATTTTGTTTTCCTCTCTGTTGCTTCCCGCCGCTTCGACGGCTGGCAGCCCGACGGAACAGGTGCGCGCCACCGTGGACCAGGTGCTGACCATCGTCAGAAATCCCAGTTCAAAATCGAAGGCCCAAATGGACGCACTACGGAGCCAATTGATTGAGATCATTTATCCGCGGTTCGACTTTGTGGAGATGGCGAAACGATCCCTGGGGCGTCACTGGGCGGGCCGCACGCCGGAGGAGCGGCGAGGATTCGTAAAGATTTTCGCCGCGCTGATGGGCAGATCTTATGCCGACAACATCGAATCCTATACCAGTCAAAATATCCTCTACACTCGCGAGAGCGAAGATCAGAACTATGCGCAAGTGGACACCAAGATCGTCGCCGAAAATCGGTCTCCTTTGTCGATCAACTATAAACTTCACAGCGTCGACGGGGAGTGGAAAATCTACGATCTGGTGATCGAAGACATCAGCGTGGTCAACAACTACCGCTCCCAGTTCGATCGCGTCATCGCGCGATCTTCTTTCGCAGAACTCGTTCAGGCGATGAAAGAAAAGCAGTCTTAAAATCGGTCATGTCGTTCTCGCAAGATGGGGCCGAAACGCGCAAAACCGAATGAATTAAGCTTCAACCCGTCGCCAATTTTTTCGCCGATTTGTTTTATTTTTAGACAGACTCGCCATAGGGAGGCACAGTAATTTGTGTTCTTTGACAAAGAGCCCTCCTTTATGAGGGAGAAATCGCAACTGGGCGGCAACATCAATTTGAACCCATCGCCATTGGGTTTGGAAGATGTCGTCATCAATTCGCAGTTTCTAAATAGGAGTTCCAGGGCACCCAACTACGAAGCCGAAAATCGGGCTTTGATGGCTCTGGCGCAGACCCTTGCGAATGCGCCCGATATGATCTTGCAACGGCTTGCCGAAACGGCCTTGCAACTTTGTCGCGCCGATACCGCTGGGATCAGCCTGTTAGAGCAACAGGACGGCGCGGAGGTGTTCCGATGGGAGGCGCTGGCGGGAGTCTTTAGCGACCGCATTAACGCTACGATGCCTAGACATGCAAGTCCTTGCGGCACCACAATAGACCGGAACGCAACGCAGCTCATGTACATGGCGGAGCGCGTTTTCCCGGCTCTAAAATCGGAGCCGCCCATCGTCGAGGCCTTGCTCATCCCGTTTCACGTCAGGGACAAACCGATCGGCACCGTTTGGGTCGTCGCCCACGACGAGCGCCGCAAATTCGATCAGGAAGACGAACGGATCATCAAGACATTAGCTCAATTCGCGTCGGTCTCCTGGCAATTATGGCAAGCACGGGCCGGCGCCGAAGACGCAGCCGAAAAAGAACACCAACAAGCCCTGGACTTAGCCGCCGCAAACGCAGCATTACAGGCGCACCTCAAAAACAGGACGAGGGTGGAAGAGCAGCTGCAGCAGCTCAATAGAGAGTTGCAGATGCGGGTCGCGGAAAGCACGGCGGAGTTGACCAGGGCAGACGCCGATCTCGCGAGAGGTAAAGATTTTCGCGAGCATTCAGAAATGATGACAAACATAGGCACGCTTGCCGCCGGCATAGCTCACGATTTCAATAACATCTTAAATGTTATCCAGGCATATGCGGCGCTGATCATGAGCGATCGGGCGGAGCCAAATAATGTTGTCGAGCATGCCGAGGTGATCAGGGCAACCGTCGAGGAGGGCGTGGCGCTGGCGCGGCAGCTGCTCGCGGTTGGGCGAAAGACAGAGACAAAGTTGGACCTTGCAGATATCAATGACTTGCTCCAACGGACGACTCAATCATTGACTCCGATGTTTCCGACGACAACCGTCATCGCCGCAGATCTCGATCCGCGCGTGCCGATGATCATGATCGATGCCGGTCTCCTATATCAGGCCATACTCAATCTCTGCGTTAACGCGGGGGACGCGATGCCGGACGGCGGCAAAATACTTGTGCAGACTCGAACAACGTCGGGTGACACGCTGCGCCAACGTTTTGCCAAAGC
>DASWHT010000117.1:0-3657 GCA_036398075.1 Binatia bacterium
GCGCCGATTCTGGAAAAGGCCCCGGCATTTGTTGAATGTTCCCTCGTCAATACGGTTGAAATGGGCGATCACTCGATTTTTGTCGGCGAGGTGAAAGACGCTGGCGTCGCCGTGCAGCCATCGGGAAGGCCCGATGACGCGATATTGGCGATGCGGGATCTGGGCGACAAGGTCTTTTACGGAGGATAGGCCAGCCCGATGAAAAAGGCCACCTGCTTCGTTGCGCTCGGTCGCCTCGCTTCGACGTACGGTAGGAGTACGTCTGCGCTCGTCGATCCATCGCGCGCCTCGCATCTGGGCCTGTTTGATCGGGCTGGCGACGAGGTTTGGAAAAACTTTTAAAGACGACTGTGGCAATCAAGGAGAAAAATTATGGCTAAGATAAGACATATCGCGTATCGGGCGGCGGACGTTGATGCTATGGCAAAGTTTTTCGTCGATGCCATGGGCATGAAGATGATCCAGAAGCGCAAGAATAATGCCATTGACCTGAGCGATGGCTCGGTCAACATCACGGTCCTGCCGTTACGAGCCGGCACGGCGGATGGCGCGCCGGCGAAACAGCCGGGCATCGACCATATTGGCTTTACGGCCGAGAACGATCAGGAGACCTTCCGTATGTTGGAAGCCGCCGGCGCCAAGAAAGCTGGGGCAATAAATTTGGGCACGGCCTACTATGAGGACAAATTCGTCGGCCCCGAGGATATCGTCGTCGACGTTGGCCACTGGCAGGGCGGGGCGCCGCTCGACAAGTAATTCGTTTAAAGTTCAAGGTTCAAAAGTTCAAGGTTGCTCTCTTACATTGAACTTTGAACGATTGAACCTTGAACGGCATCGCTTTTTTATCTGATCATCAACCGCTCGGCCTTGCCGGAGTAGTTGATGAACACGGTTTTTAGCTCCGTAAAAAAATTCAATCCTTCCTCGGCCATCTCGCGCTCGCCGACGCCGGTAGCCTTGGTGCCGCCGAACGGAAGCTGCGCTTCGCCGCCTATGGTCGGCTCGTTGACGTGCACCATGCCGGTTTCGACTTCCTCGACGAAGTTCATGATCGTGTCTATGTTCTCCGTGAAGATCGATGTGGTCAGGCCGTACTCGACGCCGTTGGCGAAGGCGAGGGCCTCATCGAGAGTCTTCGCCGTCGTTACGGCGAGCACGGGGCCGAAGATTTCTTCCTTGAAAACACGCATGCTCGGCAGAACATTGTCGAAGATCGTCGGCTCAACGAAGTAGCCTTTGCCGAGTTGCTCCGGTTTCTTCCCGCCTAGGACTAAACGGGCGCCCTCCTGTTGCCCGATGTTGATATAGTCGAAGTCGGTGTTCCATTGTTTCTCGTCCACCGCCGGTCCCATGTCCACGGTTTCGTCCAGACCCGGACCGATTTTGATTCTCTTGGCGCCTTCCACGAGACGCTCCAGCAGCGCGTCTTTGATCGCCGGATTCGCGATCACGCGCGACGTTGCCGTGCAGCGCTGGCCGGTCGAGCCAAAAGCGCCGCCGTGGATGGCGATGGCGGCTTTATCGAGATCGGCGTCAGCCATCACGATAACCGCGTTCTTGCCGCCCATTTCGCAAGTGACCTTCGCTCCACGCTGGGCCGCTTTACCGTAGAGCGCGCCGCCAATCTCGTTGGAGCCTGTAAACGATATCGCCCGGAGCACGGGCGAGTGAACCATCGCTTCGCCGACCACCGAGCCGGAGCCGACGATCATGTTGAACACGCCCGGCGGCAGCCCGGCTGCCGCGTAAATCTCCGTGAGCAGCGTCGCAGTCGCTGGGGTGAGTTCGGCGGGCTTGAAGATGACGCAATTGCCCGCGGCGAGCGCGGGCGCGCTTTTCCAGACCGGGATCGCCCAGGGAAAATTCCACGGCGCAATGAGCCCGACCACGCCAAGCGGGCGGCGGATCGTGTAGGTAAAGGTGTCGCGCGCTTCCGATGGCAACGTCTTGCCATGCATGCGAAAACCCTCGCCGGCATAGAATTCGAGCAGCGAGATGCCTTTCATCACTTCCCCTTTGGCTTCTTTGAGCACCTTGCCTTCTTCGCGTGTGAGCGTGCGGGCGATTTCGTCCGCCCGTTGGCGCGCGATATCGGCGGCGCGCCACAGCACACGGCCCCGCTCCGGGCCAGGGGTATTTTTCCAGCCTCGAAAAGCGGTCTGCGCCGCAGCGATGGCGGTTCCAACGTCCGCCGCCGTGGCGGCGGGAAATTCGGCGAGTACATCGTCGGGATCAGCCGGATTGACGTTGCGCACGAGCCTCGGGGATTTAGGATGAAACCAATTGCCGTTTACATAGGAACCCGTCTGCATAGAAACCTCTTGGCTTGAAGCCGAGGGAGATTCAGTTTAGGGATGGCGGTTAGATTTATTTTCGCATCAGCGCCCGCAGTTCCTTATTCCACCGCGCATCGAGTTTTTCGTATTGTTCGGTGGTCAAGCCTTGCTCCGGATACCAACGCTTGAACGGGTATTGTTTCAACGGGCTGCCGTATTGGTATTGCTCCAGGACTTTTTGCCCGCCTTCGCCGAGGATAAAATCCGCCAGGAGCAATGCGCCATGCGGGTGAGGCGCTTGCGCGGAAACAGCCGTAGAGCCAGAGTTGGAGGGAACGACATCCATCGGTATCCATTCGATGGGCGCGTTGGCCTTGAGAGACACTTCCACGTGGTTGCGGAAAGTGGTGGGCGACACGCCGACCTCTCCGGAAATCACCAAATCGAGAAGCGCCCGTCCGGAAACGTTGTGCACCGCCGGATTCTGACCCCTTAGTTTTTTTAAGTACTCTTCACCCCTCAATTTGATCATAGCGCCGACAACGGTTACGCCGGTGTCGGTACCGGCAAAACCGATCTTGTCCTTGAGTTCGGGGCGCAACAGGCCGTCGTAGTTCTTCGGCGCGAGATGGCCGGGGATGGAATTTTTGTTGTAAGCGAGACCGATATGGGACTCGCGGTCGATGGCCCAAAAGTAAAGGCCCTTCGGCCCTTTTTCTTTTACATGCTCTGGGTATTTAGCCTGCGTCGGAAAATAGTAAGGCACGAGCAGCTTGTTGTCGCGCAGGAGTTTCAAGAGCGGCAGGGTGGTCTCGATGGTATCGACGATGGGCCGGTTGGCCTGGGTTTCCGCCATGATTCTCGCGCCGAGCTCTTGGCGCGTGCCGCGATAGGCTTCAACTTTGACTCCGGCATATTTGGTCTCGAAGGCTTTTGCCAATTCCTTGTAAGAGCCGCCGGCCAGCGAAGTGTACCACATGATTTTACCCTCGGCTTTGGCGCCGGAGTACAGAACCTTTTCGCGGTCCGGCTTGTTATAGGCCGCGAGTTGCGCCAAAGACATCTTGGTTTGTGCCCAGCCGCTGGATGCCAGGCCAAGTGCGATAAGAACCGCGCTAAACAAAATTTTCATTATTTTTCTCCTCTGATTACCGTCGCATGACTAATAGCCGCTTTCCATCTGACGTTGTCGGCAGTTAATCATTTGGTGCTGCCGAGAGACTTGGCCATGTCGATGGTGCGCCGGGCGCGCTCGATAATCGGACGGTCGATCAACTGGCCGCCGAAGGCTATCGAGCCGTCGCCCCGGGCATTGGCTTCTTCAAAAGCTTGCAGAACTTTTTGGCAGTAAGCGATTTCTTCCACCGTCGGACTGAAGGTC
>DASWHT010000118.1:0-18817 GCA_036398075.1 Binatia bacterium
ACACAAACCGCGGCGTGGTGCAATTGTCGGGCACGGTGGAATCCTCCGCGGACCGATCCCGCGCCGAGCAGCTCGTGCGCGGCGTTGACGGCGTAAAGAGCGTCGTCAACAACTTGCAGGTGCAGCGCTAGCCGCCAGGCAAACGCCGGGCCGTCGATTATTTATTCTCCTTCGCCGAATACCTCGCAGCTTGCTGCGAGGATGAAGGCGAGGAGAACCCTCCGTAGCCTTGGCGCCCGGCCTTCGCAGCCGAAGCGACTGCTTCGGCGGAGTAGGCAAGGAGGGTGGAAGGGCTTCGGAGAATTTCGCAGCGATAGATCGGAGCTTTGCTCCGAGGAGCTTCATTTTCGAGTTGTTATCGGCAGCCAGGCTGTTCTATAAAGTGGCGTATGCTCAACTTGGACCAATTTGCCGCTAAAATTAGAGCGTCGAGCGAGATCGTTGTTTTTACGGGCGCGGGCATCAGCACCGAGTCGGGTATTCCGGATTTTCGCAGCCCCGGCGGTCTCTGGACGCGCTACAAGCCAGTCACTTATCAAGAGTATCTCGCCAGCGAAGCAGCGCGGCTCAGCGCGTGGAAGCGGCGTCTGGAGACTCATGAGACGACGAAAAATGCCAAGCCCAACCTTGGACATCATTTCATCAACTCGCTAAACGTCAAGGAAAAACTCATCGGTCTGATCACGCAGAACGTCGACGGCCTGCACAGCGAAGCAGGACTGCCGGCCGACAAGATCGTCGAGCTGCACGGCAGCAACCGCAAGGTCGTTTGCCTGACGTGCAGCAAGGAGTTCGATCCCGACGAGATCATCAAGACCCTAACCGGAAACTTTGCGTCGCCCAGATGCGACACCTGTGGCGGTATCCTTAAATCGGCGACCGTATCATTCGGCCAAGCGATGCCCCAGGAGGCGATGCGAAAGGCCGAAGAGTGGACTGAACAGGCCGAAGTCTTCGTCGTGATGGGTTCATCGTTGCAAGTGCAACCGGCGGCTTCCTTTCCGGTAATTGCCAAGCACAACGGCGCCCTGTTGGCGATTATCAACCGCGAACCGGGGCCCCTCGATGAGATCGCGGATTACGTTCATAATGGCGCCATCGGGGAGTTCTGCGGCAGGTTCGGCGAAATGATCGCTGATGGATGATTCGAAATAGAAGAATTTAGCCACAACGAGCACGTAGCAAAGATTGTAGGGGCAGCCCTATGTGGCTGCCCGGAGCGGGTGTCGGAGGGGAGGATTGAACCGCAAAGAACGCGAAGGGCAGAAAGAAGAGGGGACTCACCACGAAGGCACGAAGGTCACGAAGTTTAAGAGAATAATATCCGAACCCTTCGTGTGCTTCGTGCCTTCGTGGTGAGACCGAATTTTCTCGAACCCGCAGCGGCGACGAAGGAGATATTCATGGCTGATTGGAAACTGATCGATGCCGACGGGCATATTCGCGAAACCGAGAGCGAAGTCTTCGACTATTTGCCGGATTTCTACAAAAACCGGCGTGAGGCGGTGCTCTATTTCCCGCTATTACCCCATCATGGCTGGCACCGCCAGGCGGGTAGAGCCGGTGACGGCGCATCGTTCTTGATTCCCACGCTGGAAGATTGGCAAAAGGCCCTGAATGAAGGAAACATCGAAGCCGCGGCGCTTTATCCGACGCGCTTCGCGCATATCGGCCAGGTGGGTATGGTCGAATTCGCCGTCGATCTGAGCCGAGCCTACAACGACTATCTGTTCGACCGGTTCCTGCGGCACGATCCGCGCTTGAAGGGTATCGCCGTCTTGCCCTTGCAAGATGTCCAGGCCGCGGTTATGGAGCTGCGCCGCGCGGTGAAAGAATATGGCATGGTCGGCGGCTTTTTGCCGGCGGACGGTTTGCCGCGGCCCCTGGGCCATCCGGAGTTCCACCCATTGTATGAAGAGGCGAATCGTTTAGGTTGCATGCTCGCGGTGCATTCGCAAAATTCGTTGCGCAACAACGATCTTTTCATGTGGCGCGGCGAGGCGGCGACGCTGTCTCATGTCTGGCCGCAGATGCGCCAGTTCACCAATCTGATGTTTTCCGGTGTTTTTGGCAAATACCCTGATCTACGAATTGCTTTCCTGGAGGCAGGCTGTGGCTGGGTGCCCTATCTGATGAGCAAAATGGACGCGCGCATGGGCGAGCTGCCGCGGCCCTCGGCGCTCATCGAGCGCGGACAAATTTATTTTCAATGCGGCGAGGAAATGACCACCGGCCGCGATATCGAGTTGCTCGGCGACGAATGCCTGTTCTGGGCGTCAGACTTTCCCCACGAGGGTATCGTCGATATGTCGAAAGCCGTGAACGAATTTCTCGGGCGGGAAGATTTATCGGAAGCGTCGAAACGGAAGATCAGCTACGACAATCCAAAAAAGCTCTACGGGCTCTAAAGCGCGCCGTTCAAATCGTTCCAATCGTTCAAGAAGTTCAAATCGCCGGAACAATCCGAATCGGTTTGAACGGCTTGAACGATAGTCTTTTAAACGTTGAAATCAGCCTGTACTTTTTGGCGGACGTCTTTCCGGGTTATGTAATCGATGATCTGAATCTTGTCGGCCGGTCCGGAACGGTTGCCCATCATGATCATTGGACCATCGCCGGTATTCTCCAGCTTATAGAACGAACCGCCTGTAATCAGGGCGGCTTGGCCGGATTTCAACGTTACCTGACCGCCGTCAGGAAAGCTCATCGTGCATGCTCCGTCAAGGACGACAAAAGTCTGGTCGGCATTGTGGCAGTGCATTTCGTCTTTCTGCCCCGGCTTATAGTAATGCATCCAGGAGTGAAAGCGCGGCGTGTCGAAGATATTTTTACGCCGTTTTTCCTGGTGCGCCATATCCACTAGATCGATCACGTCAATCCCCATAAGAAATCCTCCTCTGTGGGTTGAGTTTGTACTAATCGCTATAAAACCGCGATCACTTCGATTTGAAACAAGTTATCGCCGCGCAGATCGACTTTGATCGCATGGCGGGCGGGCCGGTCGTGCTCGTCCGGGAACATCTTTAACCAAGCCTTGTTCACGGCATCGCGGTATTTTTCTTCCTTCAAATAGACCTTCATGTAAGCGATGTTGTCCGGGCTTCCGCCGGCGGTTTCCATGAAGAGCCGGAGATTGCGAAATAGCGCCTCCGCTTGCTCGTCCGGGTCGGGCGAGAGCACGCCGGTTTTGGCGTCTTTGCCGGAGAGCGCCGAGGAAAAAATCATGTTGCCGATCACCACGCCGTTGGGAATCGGCGCGCCATGTTCCATGCCTTTGATGTGAATGCTTTTGCGTTTTGCCATAATCGGTCTCCTTGTGGGGTTCGTTCGACCTATCGCTTCATATCACGGGCTGATAAAAATTCACATGGGCACGTCGAGGGTCTCCAGTTATAGTTTCGCGGCAGTTAGATATTTCTCTTCCGATCGAAGACAATAACGCCGGTTTAATTGAGGTCTTTCATTACGGCAGTGTCGCTTCTGATGAAGCCCGGCGGGCGGCCATGCCGTGAGCGTACTTCGAGCCATTCGTCCCGCGCGCCAACTACGTTGATCTCCATTCCCGCTTCGACCCGGGCCAGCGGCCGGGAGCTGTCATTGGGCTGGCTGAAGACACGGGTGGAGCGCACGACTTCATATCTAGCGCCGCCGAGCGCGGCGCTCCTTGCGGCAGCAGCGTTGCGACGCGGTATTGCTGTTTCCATGGGATTGTCTCCCTCCGCGCTGGTGGCGCCGGCGCGATCACGCGCAATATTTCCGTTGGAAGGCGGCTCGGCGACCGGCGTGTCCCGTCCCGGCAATCCAAGCGTTGCAAAACGCCAAGCCTCCGTGTAGTAGATAGCCGCGCTGGCCGCGAGCAACACTACAACAGCCGCGGCGGCGTACATGGGTCGGCGATCCTGTTGAGTTTCGATGGGACGCTGATCGGCGGCGCGAACGCCCGGTTCCTCTATCGGTGCGCTTGGCGCGCTATCGCTCATCTGGGCTCCCAGCTCAGGGCTTTCGGCCCGGTAACGCGCGCTCTCTTGCTTGAGCTGGCTGTTCTCGGCGCGCAATCGTTCCAGCTCGGTCCACATCGTTTCAACATCGGCTTGGCTGGATTGCAGCTGTTCTGTCAAGGCGGCGATTTCGGCATATGGTTCTCGATTCCCGCCGGCAGTGACTTCACGGTGGACTTCAATCCTCGCGCCGCTGCCGGTCTCGTCGGACCGCGAGCGCAGCGACTCGACCTCGGCGCGTTTGCGTTTCAGTTCACGTTCGGAAGCGATCAGCAGGAATAGCATTATGATGATGGCTATGGCCGCAATAACCAGCGTCCACACGAGTGTGATTTCCATGGTGTCCTCCTAAATCAATGCCGCCAGCGCCGGGCTCGCATATACGTGACAGGGCATATTCCAGGCGTGCGGATTGCCCACGCCGAGGTCCGACGGTGTTGAGCTGATGCGGGCGGACGGAGATAAAACGTCTTTGCGTCTGATTGGGATCGCTGCAGGCATCGGACTCAGGACCCTCTTAGCCGTACTTAACACAACCAGGCCGGCAGTAAAACTTCTGCGTGGCAGCAGCTACTTCGCGCCGGCGCGTTCGACGCGCCCGCGCGTGCCGTGCAATGCTCGCCGCCAACCGCGCAAAAGTCTACTAAGCCGGCCTCGTCATGCCAACCCGCAGGGTCCGACACTCGCATGAAAACTTGCAGGGCTGCAATGAGGGAAACGACGCCAATAGCATGCCAGGGCTAAACGGTCGGGAAATTGCCGTTGAAATTCAAGGAAGTAGCGGCTCTTTACCGGCTATATATCCGAGCGACCCATCGACGGCTGAACAATTTGGTGAAATCCTGTACGTATTCGTCCGGCTAATCGGCAGCTTGAACGGGGGAGAAGTTAAACTCCGAAGATGTCCTTCGGGCGCGAGTAAATTCTTCATCTGGAGTTATCGCAGAACTTGGGCTATGGAGAGAACAGATTCAAGTCGACCAAATTGGGCGCGGCGAAAATAACCCGTGGCGGAGAATCCTGAATTAAACCGGCGCACAGAGACCGCCGTGGGCAGGTAACGCCGCGCCGCTTACAGAGAATGTTTCGAAAGGAAGGGCAGCAATGGTTATCGACTTTCAGCATCACTATATTCCGGCGGAGTTGGCGAAGCAGCGCGGGCTTTATTCGGAAACCGGCAACACCATGCTCAAGGAAGGCGGAGTGCCCGCGACGACTATGCACCGGCGGCTTTATGACTTGGACTTGCAGCTCGAAGACATGGAGGAAGCCGGCATCGATATCTCTGTGCTTTCCTGTCTGCTCGGCTGGTCGGCGCCGCTGGACGAGTGCCGCTTGATCAATAATGATCTTTCGGCGGTGCAAGAAAAATATCCGCGCCGCTTCGTGGGGCTCGCCCAGGCTCCGCTATTAGAGGGACCGGCGGCGCTCGGCGAATTGCGCCGGGCATTTTTTGATCTCGGACTTCGCGGCGTGACGATTACCTCACAGGTCAATGGCCATTCTCTCGATGCACCGAATCTTTACGGATTCTACGAGCTGGTTTGCGAACTTGATGTGCCGGTGTTCGTTCATCCCGCTTTGGTTCCCACGGGGTATGAGCATCTAAAAGACTACGACTTGCCCCGCATCCTGGGCCGGGAAGTAGATCTCACGGTGGCGACCACGCGGCTTATCGCCGGCGGGATTTTCGATCGTTATCCCGAGCTCAAAATCGTCATGGCGCATTTCGGCGGCGGCATCGCCGCGGTTAAAGAACGGCTGGTCGGCAAAGGTTACCGCTTCGGCACGCTCAAGCGCCCCTTCGGCGAATATTACGACATGGTGTATTTCGATATGGCCGGTTTCGAAGGGGGGGTGGTGGCACTTTCCTGCGCGCTCCAGGGCATCCGTCCCGAGCGCCTGGTTTTCGCCAGCGACTATCCGCAGGATTTTACCGGCGTCAACACGGACACGGGGAAGGGAATGAAAGAGTTGCGCGATTATATTAACGCCGTGCGTGGATTGCCGCTCAGTGAAAAACAGAAAGACGCCATGCTGGGCGGAACGGCGGCCCGTCTATTGAAAATTTGAACGAAAACCGCGCAGGTTCAAGCAGTCCAATACGTTCAAAAGGTTTCAGACGGTGAAGCGCTTTTCAATAAACCTAGGGATGAAATGAACGGCTTCAAGCCGTTGAACTGATCCTATTTTTTCCCCTCCGGGCGCGCCAAGCTCGCGTCGACGTACCCCGGTTTTCTGCCTTGTTTGGACTCGACTTTGAGCCAGCCCTTCTCTTCTTCGACGACGTTGAGTTTCATGCCCTTGGGAATCTCAGCGACCGCGGGATAATGAAGCCCGGGGCCGCTGCGCACCTGCGTGTTCACCAGGGTTACATACTTCCCCTCCACCGGGCGCGGCGCGTCGGCTTCCTGCTCCTCTCCCTCGCCGGGTTTCGCCGACTCCATCTCGATATAACCCGGCGCGTTGCCTTTCTTGGAAACGATCAAAAGCCAATCGCCGTCACGGCCCACGACGTGGACTTTGGCGTTGGCTTTGATTTCGCCGATGGTTTTGAATTGTTCTCCCGGCCCGCCGCGTACCCTGGTGTTTTCCACGGTAACATAAGGGCGAGTCTGCTTACTCAAATCGGGTAAATCGTCCGAGGCGACTTGGTCCTGTTTATTCTTGCACGCTCCAAGCGTAAGGGACAGCAATGAGACAAGCACGCATAAAAAAATATGCTGGCGGCGCAACATGTACCTGGTCCTCCTATTCTCAAGGATTAAAGTGAATTATAGCATATGGGGGCGGGGCGTCGATGGTCTCCGGCCAGTTCAATGTTCAAGGTTCAATATTCAAAGTTAAACTCGGAACATCGAACGGGAATCCGATACCTTGAACGTTGAACTTTGAACCTTGAACCGACGAAGTTGCAACTCAGCGTATCTCTTTCCACACCTTGGCCAGGCTTTCGCCGTAGACGCTCAGATCCCACTCGCAAAAATAACCGAAGGGCGTGATCCAAACTTTATAGCCGGTTTCGCGCAGCCGTTCGGCCAAGGTGGTTATAAACGCTTCGGCATACGCCGGCAGTGCGGTCTCGCCACCCAGATGGGCAAATGAGTGCAACACGATATTATTCAGTTCTCTCTTGTTGGCGAGCCACTTGATATGCTTGAGCGTCTGGCGCTGTATCGAGGTTTTTCTTTCCTCATCGGCGTCGCGCGCTTCGGCGTGGAGGAACACGACCAGTGTCGCTTCCACTGTCTGATCCACTTCCTGGGCCGGCGCTTCCGGCAAGGTCTTAGAGTGGGTCTTCCAGCGAAAACGCTTGGCTTGGAAGCAGAGCAGTTTCATCGCCGGCGCATCAATAGTAATCGAGAAAATTCTTGAGCAGTTTTTTGCCTTCTTCGCTGAGAATCGACTCGGGGTGAAACTGCACGCCTTCGATGGCGAGGGTCTTGTGACGCACGCCCATGATGACGTGATCTCCTGTTTGCGCGCTGACGCTCAGTTCGGCGGGAAGGGTTGCCGGGTCGATGACCAGCGAATGGTAGCGCATGGCGGCAAAGGGATTCTTGAGCGAGCGAAAAATGGTTTGCCCGTCATGCGATACGTCGGAAAGTTTTCCATGCATGATTGACGGCGCGGGCGCGATGGCGGCGCCGAAGGCCGCGCCGATGCATTGATGGCCCAGGCAGACGCCCAGGATCGGCGTTTGTCCGGCGAAGCGGCGGATGAGATCGCATGAGACGCCGGCCTCTTTGGGCGTGCACGGGCCGGGGGAGATGACGATCTTTTCGGGATGCAACGCGGCGACTTCGTCGAGGGTGATCTTGTCGTTGCGAAAGACCGATACCTGCGCGCCCAATTCGCCGAGGTAGTGGTAGAGGTTGTAAGTGAAGGAGTCGTAGTTGTCGATGAGCAGGATCATCGCTTCCTCCACTGTTCGGCGAGTTCGACGGCTTTAAGCATGGCGCGGGCTTTGTTCAGCGTCTCCTGGTACTCCGCCTCGGGATTGGAATCGGCAACGATGCCGGCGCCGGTATTGATGTAGACCTTTTTGCCTTTCATGACGATGGTGCGGATGACGATGCAGGTGTCCAGATTGCCGTTGTAGCCGAAGTAGCCGATGGCGCCGGCGTACAGGCTCCGTTTTTCCGGCTCCAGCTCGCTGATGATCTGCATGGCGCGTATCTTCGGCGCGCCCGAGACGGTGCCGGCGGGAAAAGCGGAAACGAACAGATCGAAGGCGGACTTGCCCGGCGCCAGCTTGCCGCGCACGTTGGAAACGATGTGAATGACATGGGAGTAGCGTTCGATGGCCATGAGCTCGTTCACCTCCACGCTGCCCACCTCGGCGACCCGGCCGACGTCATTGCGACCCAGGTCCACCAGCATGATGTGTTCGGCGCGCTCTTTGGGATCGGCGAGGAGATCCGCTTCGAGTTCTTTTTCCTCCTCCGGCGTGGCGCCGCGGCGCCGCGTGCCCGCGATGGGGCGTAGCTCGATGGTGCGGCCGGTCAGGCGCACCATGGTTTCCGGCGACGAACCGATGACCCGGAGGTCTTCCAGCTCCAGATAAAACATATAGGGCGATGGATTGATAAAGCGCAGCGCCCGGTAAATCTCGAAGGGGTCGCTGCTCGATTCGGTTTCTAATCTTTGGCACAAGACCGCCTGAATGATATCGCCGGCGCGGATATACTCCTTGGCCCTATTCACCGCTTCGTGGAATTCCCGGCGGCTGAGATTCGATTTAAATTTGCGCCCACCGGTAGTCTGGCTCAAGTCCCGCGGCTCGATGCCGCGAGGCTTTTTTTTGAGCGAGGCGATGACCTTGCGAATTCTTGCCGCAGCCTGGTCATAGGCTTGGCGCGGGCTTGTCTTGCCGTCGAGGCGGGCATTGTCGATGACTTTGATCGTATGTTTCAAATTGTCAAAGGCGACCAGCGTCTGCACGAAGATGAAAAAAATCTCGGGCATGCCGAGAGGTTCACTTTTGGTGTTCGCGATGTCGTGCAACTGCGCCACCGCGTCGTAGCCGACGTAACCCAAGGCGCCGCCGAAAAAGGGTGGCACTCCGGGAACGGGCACCGGCCGGCAGCCGGCCAAAAGCTCTTCCAAAGACTTCAATGGCGCATCGCAGTGCCAACGCCGTTTCTTGCCGTTCTCAACCACTTCGACTTGGCTGCCCCACGCTTTAAAAATACGGTACGGACGAGTGCCCAAGAACGAATAGCGCGCCCAGCGTTCGCTTCCTTCGACGCTTTCGAGCAGAAAGGCATAGCGGTCGCGCTCGATGCGTTTGAAAAACGATAGCGGGGTCTCCAAGTCCATGAGCAACTCTTGATACACCGGAATCAGATTGCCCTGTTTGGCGAGCTGGCGAAATTCTTTAAACGATGGTTGAATCATGAATGTAAAAAACCAAAAGGGCCATAAGTTTCTCACCTATGGCCCTTTGTATCAGCAAAATCTCGGACGGCTGGACTTAGCCAAGGTGGCGGGGCCGGGCATGACGCCCGCGCCACCACCGCCATTCTAACACCGCAACTTCCAGCCGTTTTTTCATGGGAGGCATTGTGCCGTATTCGGCCTTGACGGTCAAGCAGCGCACTGTCACCAACCCCGATTGACAAGCCGCACCTCGTGGGGTAAGCCTAAAACGCCTTTTTGAATGGTAAGTTTTTCTGGCGCAAATTATCCGGGACTTGTGCGCGATTTCGGGGAGGGGATTATGGTCCGGCGTGAAAAATCCAACTATGTAATCCAATCCGTTTCCCATGCTTTGGATGTATTGGAGCAATTTAACGGTAATGTCGAAGAGATCGGCGTCACCGAGCTCAGTAAGCGCTTAAAGCTGCATAAGAATAACGTGTTTCGTTTGCTCGCGACCCTCGAGGCGCGCGGCTACATCCAGCAGAATAAATTGACCGAGAACTATCGCCTCGGTCTCAGGTGCTTGCAGCTGGGGCAGACTTTTATTCATCAGATGGGCCTGCTGCTCCAGTCGCGGGCGGTTCTCGAAGATCTGGCAAAGACAACGAAAGAAAGCGCTTTCGTGGCGGTGCGCAAGGGCGCCGGCATCGTGCCGCTGGATTTCGTCGAACCGCCACGCGCGGTGCGAGTGGTATCATTTTTGGGCACCGCGCTGCCGGCCCATTGCACGGCGGCGGGAAAAATCTATCTGGTGTTCGAGTCGGATGGCGACTTCGGCCAGAATCTGGGGAGCGGCCTCAAACGCTATACGGGCAAGACCATTGTCGATGGCGAGGCGCTGGCGGCGCAAACCAAAGAAATTGGCGTGGCGGGATACGCGGTGGAGCTGGAGGAGTTCACCGAGGAAGTCAGCTCGGTGGCGGTGCCGATTCGGGACTATACCCGGATGCTGGTGGGTGCGATGGCGGTGGTGGGACCCAGCCAGCGGTTAACCTCCGACGTGATCAAGAACGATGTCGCGCCGAAAATCGTGAAGGCGGGCGACGAACTTTCCAAGCGCCTGGGGTATCCGGGTTAACCGGCGATGCTCCGTTGGCACCAACCACGGCGGCGCGGCTTTCTCGCCGATTGGGATATTCTCTCCTTTCAATTTAGCTTTCCCGAAATGCGCTGGTAAAAGACCCAATAGGCCAACGTACGCTAAGGAAGTAGCATGCTAACAATCGTCGAGAAGATCGTCTTCATTGTGCTTGCCGGAGCGTCGTTGTATTTCGGCGCCAAGGGATTTTTTGACGTTTACAAGGTTATCTCGCGGGGCAAGGCAGAGCGGCGCTTTGATGATCTCAGCGGGAGAATTCGGCGCGCGCTGGGGACCGTCTTAACTCAGCGGTCGGTTTTCAAAGCACGCCCGGTGGTTTCCCTGCTTCACGCGTTGGTCTTTTACGGTTTTGTTTTTTACTTCCTGGTCAATCTCGTCGATCTGCTGGAGGGTTTTTTTTCATTGCATTCTCGGGGCGGCGCCTGGAATGCATTTAATCTCACGGCCGATTTGCTCACAACCGGAATTTTAGCCGGCGTCATCGGTTTGATCATCCGGCGCCGCGCCGTCCGGCCCGGGGATTTTAACTATCCGGCCAACGTGCCGCTCGACGCCGAAGCCAGAGCGATAATTTTGCGCGACTCGACCATCGTATCCGGCTTTATCTTGTTCCACGTCGGCAGCCGGCTGATGCTCAGGGCGGCGCAATTGGCGCGCGAAGGCGCCGATGCGTTCCAACCGGTCGCTTCCCTGGTCGGCGCCATCTATGCCGGCATGAATCCCGGACTCATGGAAGGCGCCGTTCATGTTTTTTGGTGGGGCGCTCTGGGCTCGATCCTGGTCTTCATTCCCTACTTTCCGCGTTCCAAGCACATTCATCTCTTCATGGCGCCGGTGAACCTTGCGCTCAAGAAAGACAAACCCGGCGTGTTGGAACCGATGGACTTCGAAAACGAGGAAGTGTTCGGTGCAGCGAAATTGGAAGAGCTGCCCTGGCCGCGGCTTATGGACGCCTACAGCTGCATCATGTGCAACCGCTGCCAGGATGTTTGCCCGGCGACCAACACCGGTAAGGCGCTCAGCCCGGCGGCGATTCTGGTCAATGAGCGTATGGAGTTGAACAGGATTTTCTCCGATTTCGCCGCGGGGAAGGAAAGCCCGCGGCCGCTCCTCGATTTCGCGCTGAGCGAAGAGGCGGCCTGGGCGTGCACGACCTGCAACGCGTGCGTGGAAATCTGTCCGGTGGGCAATGAACCGATGCTCCATATTATCGATGTCCGGCGCGAGCGCGTGCTCTCGGCGGCGGAGTTCCCCAATGGGCTGAAGAACGCGTTTAACCATATGGAGCGGGCGGGTAACCCCTGGGGCATCGCGGCGGAGGAGCGGATGGTATGGGCGAAAGACTTGCCTTTTGCCGTGCCAACCTTGGAACAGAAGATCGACCCGGAGGTGCTATACTGGGTGGGCTGCGCCGCGGCCTTCGATCCGCGGGCGCAAAAAATTGCCCGCAGCATGGCCGAGCTACTCCATGCCGCGGGTCTCGATTGGGCGGTGATCGGCAAAAGCGAAAAGTGCACCGGGGATGCCGCGCGGCGCACCGGCAATGAATATCTATTCGCGCAGATGGCCGAACAGAACATCGCAGTATTGAACGAAGTGAAGCCGACGACCATCGTCACCCATTGTCCGCATTGCTTTCACACGATCTCGAATGAGTATCCCCAGTTTGGCGGCAATTTTACCGTCAAACATCACACCCAATTTATCGAGGAGCTGATCCGCGACGGTAAGATTAAGGTGGATGCCGGTGGCGCCGGCGCGGCGACCTATCACGATCCCTGCTATTTGGGACGGCACAACGGTGTCTTCGATCCGCCGCGGGCGCTGATCCAATCCACGGGCGCCAGGATCACCGAACCGAATCGCAACCGTAGCAACAGTTTCTGCTGCGGCGCCGGCGGCGGGCAATTTTGGAAAGATGAAGAAAGAGGCAACGAACGGGTCAGCACCAACCGCTACCGCGAACTCAAACAAACCGGCGCCAAAACGATTGCCACCGGCTGCCCGTTCTGCATGCGCATGATCACCGAAGAGACCGCCAAGGAAGAAGAAGGCGCCGCTCCCGACGTTTTAGACGTCGCTGAGATCGTAGCGCGGAGTCTGCGCCGATGATATGCGCCTGATATCCGCGCTAATCATTTCCTTTGTGGTTCTGACCGGCGTGACCGCCTGTCAAGCACAACCGCGAGTCAGCATCATTGCCAAAGAAGGGCGTGAAATCACGTTTCAGGTGGAGATCGCGGACACGCCGACCAAGCGCGAGATGGGACTCCAATATCGCCGCGAGCTAGCTCCCGACCATGGCATGGTTTTTCTCTTCCCCATGGAAGAGCGGCAGTCATTTTGGATGAAGAACACGCCGATTCCTTTGGACATGATTTTTATCAGCGCCGAGCGAAAAATCGTCGGCATTGTCGAGAACACGGTGCCGTTCTCGCTGGATGGTCGTTCCGTAAGCGGCACAAGCCAATTTGTGCTGGAGATCAACGGCGGCCTATCGCGCCGTTATGGCTTCAAAGCCGGGGACAGCGTGCGCTTCCAAGGGTTCTCTCCTGAAAGCGCGACGCGGTAAAAAATAAAGGGCGAGTGTCGCTCGCCCTTTTGCCAATTTAGCAGACTAATCGGCTAGATTTCGTCGAAGAAATAGGGCCGCACCGGGTCAAGCTTCTCTTCGTAAGAGTCGGGATATAAAAACCACAGCGTGGCGGCCAGACTGCTTAACAAAGAGTTGCCGTCTTGCGGCGTGAAACAGGTGCCGATAATTTCCTTCTCGCCGTGTATCGCCAGGCTCTGCGACACGATCACCGTCTGATTCAATATCCGGCCAAATAGACCATGATCTCGGCCGAAGGAAAACACCGAGGCCGATGACTTCTTGTTGGTTAAGGCGACTCTGCGGGTCGATTTGAAGCGGCGCATTAACTCGTCCTTGTCGATACCGCGGCGCAGTCTGAGATTGAAGTGAATGGTGTGCATGTACTGAGTGTTTAGTTTCAAAGCGGACGAGAAAATGTTCAGGTCCAGCCCCAAAGTCTGAAACAATTCGTGGGCATCCCGTCCCTGATGCGTGCCGAACTTAGAGTCGTCATGCTTGCCGGCTTCCGGAGCCGGGATGAAATCGCCTTCTTGGCTCAAATCATTGGCGCGGCGCATGCAGACGAAGCGGCTTTCCGCGAGATTGTCTTCCTTTTCCGGCCCCAAGGCAACGGTGTCGATCAGCACGGCCAAGTTGTGGGTATTGCAACTGACAACCTGGATAAATTGATCCTGACCTTTGACCAGCGCTTTGTCATTGATACCGCGGGCGTATTTTTTACCGAAGCCGTCTTCGCTGCCCTGGGCGATAAAGCCGCGCCCATTGTTGGCGTACTTGTTGTAAACTTTTTCCTTGTTCTGGTTGCCCACCGGCGTGCAATCGATCACCACGTTGGCCCGCTCGATCGCTTCTTCGGCCTCGTAGCTGGGCGGCATGCCCATCTCGACGAATTTTTGCCAGCGTTCCTTATCGACGGCGAGCTTCGCCCCGTTCTGGCAGGAGACGGTAACTTTGGAGCGGTCCGTCAGAAGCGGCGTGCGCTTGTGAAAGGTAACTTCATCGATGCCGAACTTGTCCTGGAACGTCGATAGAATCCCGACAAGCGGTTCCCCGATGGTGCCGGTGCCGACGATATGGACGATTTTCTTGGCTGCCATAGATTCTACCCGTCCCTGTCTTTGATTGAATCGAGTCTAGCCTAACCCTCTGACACGATCAACCCTCTTTTCTCAGGATGTCCCTTAAAGCAGGGGCGTAATTATGGTAAAAAGTTCCCTAAGGGAGAAAGTTATGGCAAAGGAAGTCATCCCGGCGAATTTATTTTTCGACCGTAACTTCGGCATCGGCGCGCAGGCCTTGGACAAAGTGCTGGCGACCGCCATGGGTAAGAAGGCGGACTACGCCGACCTTTACTTTGAATACCGAAAGAATGAAGGGGTCAGCCTGGAAGAAGGGCTGGTAAAAAATTGCTCGCAGTCGACGGGCAATGGGGTTGGCGTGCGGGTGCTGGCCGAACCCAAAACGGGTTACGCGTATACCGACGATATTACCATTGAAAATCTAGAAATCGCGGCGCGCACGGCGCAATACATCGCGCAAAACCGCCAATCCCAGTTGCCGGTTGCCGTCGGGCAAACGCAAGGAAAAGCTCACGACCTTTATCCGGTCAAAGTTTCGGCAACGGATGTTGCGCTGGACAAAAAGGTCGCGCTGCTTTATGAGATCGACAAATACGCCCGCGGTCTGGATCCACGGGTGAAAAATGTCTTCGTGTCCCTCGGCAGCGAGTACAAAGTCATGCTTGTTGCAACGTCGGATGGGCGGGTTGTCGGGGATATTCAACCGCTCACCCGTCTTAACGTCACCTGCATCGTCGAGGAAGATAGCAATCGCCAAGTGGGTAGTTTTGGCGGCGGCGGACGTGTCGAGTTCGGCTTTTTTGTCGATGCCAAAGATTACCAGCGCTACGCCCGGGAGGCGGTGCGGCAGGCGGTGTTAAATTTAAGCGCCCAGGACGCCCCGGCCGGGACGATGGATGTTGTTCTGGGACCGGGATGGCCGGGTATATTGTTGCACGAGGCCATCGGCCATGGACTCGAGGGCGATTTCAACCGCAAGAAAACCTCTGCGTTTTCCGGGCGCATCGGCCAACGGGTGGCTTCGGAGTTATGCACCGTGGTGGACGATGGAACGATCCCGGCGCGTCGCGGCTCTATCAATGTCGACGACGAAGGCACGCCGACGCAGCGCAACATTCTGATCGAAAACGGCATTCTCCGCGGCTATCTCCAGGATAGGCTCAACGCGGGACTCATGAAGATGCCGCTCACGGGCAATGGGCGGCGCGAAAGCTACGGGCATATTCCGATGCCGCGCATGACCAATACCTTCATGCTCGCCGGCGAGAGCGCGCCGGAGGATATTCTTCGCTCGGTGAAAAAAGGGCTCTACGCGGTTTCCTTCGGCGGCGGCCAGGTCGATATCACCAGCGGCAAATTCGTCTTCTCGGCCAGCGAGGCCTATCTCATCGAGGACGGTAAAGTCACCGCGCCCCTCAAAGGCGCCACCTTGATCGGCAACGGTCCCGACGTGCTGACCCGGGTGTCGATGGTCGGCGCGGATCTTAAGTTGGATGAGGGCATCGGCACCTGCGGCAAAGATGGCCAGTCGGTGCCGGTCGGCGTCGGGCTGCCGACGATTCGCATCGATGGACTCACGGTCGGCGGGACGGCGGCGTAACAGCACAGCGTACAGGAGGACGGACGTCAGAGATCAGAGGTCGGAATAGTCTGACACCTGGCTGCTGACTTCTGATATCTGGTGACCATGAAACGGTATGAGCTAAGCCAGGATTTAGCGCACGATATTTTGGCAAGGGCCAAGGCGAGAGGCGCGTCCCAGGGTGATGTTGTCATGGCTGAAAGCCAGTCTTTCTTCGTCACCGTGCGCGTGGGTGAGGTGGAGAAGATTAGCCAGTCCGGCGAGAAGCGGCTGGGTTTGCGGTTGTTCTTTGGCAACAGTTCCGCATCCGCGTCTACTTCCGATATTTCCGAACAAGCCATCGAGAAACTTGTGGAAGACACGGCGCTGATGGCGCGCGCAACGGCCCAAGACCCGCACGGCGGCCTGCCCGACGCCAACGAGCTCGCGCGCGACATTCCGGATTTGGACTTGCTCGACGAGGGAGCCCGGTCGGTTTCCGTCGAGGAAAAAATTCAGATCGCACTCGATACTGAGAAATCCGCGCTGGCCTTTGACAAGCGGATTACCAATTCCGAAGGGGCTGAGTTCTCTAACGGTTTCGGCCGGGTCATTTACGCGAGCAGCCACGGCTTTAGCGGTGAATACGAAGGCTCGAACTTCGGTCACTCAGTTGCCCCGGTGGCGAAATCCAACGGCTCGATGCAGCGCGATTACTGGTACTCGTCCAACCGCAAATTCTCCCGCTTGGAATCGCCGCAAAGCGTCGGCGAGAAGGCGGCCCGGCGGGTGCTCAGGCGGCTCGGCGCAAAAAAAGTCAAAACCTGCGAAGTGCCCATCGTTTTCGAACCGGAGATCGCCGCATCGCTGCTACGAAATTTGGCGTCTGCCATCTCCGGTTATGCGCTTTATAAAGGCGCATCGTTCTTAATCGGCAAGCTTGGCACGCAAATCGGTTCCGAGCTGCTTACTGTAATCGACGATGCCACGATACCCGGCGCATTGGGCTCGAAGCCCTTTGACGGTGAGGGGCTGCCGACGAGGAAAAAAACCATCGTCGAGCGGGGCAAGTTGCAAAGTTATCTCCTTGATAGTTACAGCGGCAGAAAATTGGGCATGGCCTCCACCGGCAACGCCTCGCGCTCCGTCGCCGAACCGCCGGGAGTCGCGCCGGCGAACTTTTATCTATCTCCGGGCAAGTATTCCTCGGATGAAATCATTGCTTCGGTCAAACGGGGATTTTACATCACCGAGTTGATCGGCTTCGGCGTCAACATGGTGACCGGCGACTACTCGCGGGGCGCAGCCGGGCTCTGGATCGAAGACGGCGAGCTAACGCACCCCGTCGAGGAAGTAACCATCGCCGGCAATCTCAAATCGATGTTTCAGAACATCGACATGATAGGAAACGATTTAGAGCTGCGCGGCAGAATCGCCGCGCCGACACTCAAAATTTCACACATGACGGTTGCGGGGGATTGAAACAAAGGTGAAAGTCCCTTGCCATCAGGCGAATCAACGGCGTCATTTCGAGGCGCACCCTAGAAATCCACGTACGCGCCAACCTGCGCGGCCCTGACTATCGTGTCCATTTCGATCTCCTCATTGCGCGGACCGATACGAGGACTGCTGCGTGTTCGAAGCCGGTTCCGTTCGGTCTAGAAAAAGCTCCGCGCTCGCTGTGCCAATCCACTCATGCCGCTGTGGCAAAAATACCGGCTAATTTTAAGAAGATACATCGTCGCGGTTTGGCTCTGCCAGCCGGGGTGGAACAAGCTTAACGTCTGAGCCAACGTGACCCGCAGAGAATTCATCAGACTGTTAGGCAATGCCGGTTGGGCTTTGCCTTCGCTGAGCGTGCCTTTGGGCTGCGCGTCGGTGCTGAGGGCGCCCGATGCCAATACGGGGCTGTCACTCGGTTACGTCGCGGGCGATGTGACCGAGGACGCCGCCGTGGTCTGGGTGCGAGCGGAGCCGGGCAGCAACGTCGCACTCCATTATGGCAAGAAGCCGGGCCTCAGTGATTTTGCTGTTATCGGCCCGTTGCCCGTGGATCCCGACGCCGACCATAGCGCGCAGTTCCATTTGCAAAAATTACCGACCGCGGGCGTGTGCTATTACCGCGCCGCGGTTGTCGGGAAAGCACCGGGACCCATCGCGCGGTTCGTCACCGCGCCCGGCCCGGACGACGATAGGAAAGTCGTTTTTTGCTTCAGCGCCGACACCAGGGAAAGCTACAAGCCGTTTTCCGTCATGCACGCGCTGCGCGCGCAGCATCCTGATTTCTTTCTCCACCTGGGCGATACCATCTACGCGGACCGCAACGGCACGGCGACCAGCTTGGCGGAGTTTTGGGCGAAGTATCGCACCAACCGCGACGACGCGGCGACCCAGGCACTCCATTCCGAGACCAGCGTCTACGTGACTTGGGACGATCATGAGGTCGCCGATAATTATCTGCCGGGGCATCCTCTGGCCGAGGTCGGCCATAAAGCGTTTCTCGACTATTGGCCCATTCGCCGAGACCTTCGGGAACCGAAAAAGATCTATCGCTCATTCCGCTGGGGCAAGGCGTTGGAGCTGTTCATTCTTGACGTGCGGCAATATCGCGACCGCGCGCGGGGGACGATGTTGGGGAAAGCGCAGAAAGAGTGGTTGCTGAGCGCCATAGCGAAATCATCCGCCGTTTTCAAATTCATTGCGACAGCGGTGACGATGGACGGGGGCGGCAACGACCGCTGGGACGGCTATCCTAAAGAACGAGCCGAAATACTGCGCTTCATCAACGCCAGGAAAATTCCCGGCGTGGTTTTCTTAAGCGCCGATCTACACTACGCCGCCATCACCAGGATTCGTAAAGGCGGTGGTCTCAGAGACATTGCGGCCGGGCCTTTAGGCGCGCCGCTGAACCGGATTACTGACGGGTCGGCTAACCGGTTTGAATTCTTTTTGGCGGAAAATTTTAATTTCGCGAAGATTACGGTCGATCCCAAAGCCGCGCCGGTGCATGCGCTGGTCGAATTCATCGACCAGGACAATCAGACTTTCCATCGAACGAAA
>DASWHT010000119.1:0-5536 GCA_036398075.1 Binatia bacterium
GGATCGCGATCCTTGATTCTGAATCCTCTGTTCTCGACTAGTGCCGAAAATGCCTCATGCCGGTAAAGATCATCGCGATGCCATGCTCGTTGGCGGCGCCGATGACTTCGTCGTCCTTGATTGAGCCGCCCGGCTGAATGACCGACTTGGCGCCGGACCTGGCCTAATAGGGAGAAAGTCTACCCCGCCTCCCGTCTTCTGAGTTCAAACAGAGATTGCACACGAAAAAAACACACGTCGAAGACCATGAAAAAATTGACTTGCCCGAGAATCAGAGGCAGGTCCTCAGCTTGTGCCCACGCAAACGCAAGTTGTACGGGCGCGAAATCGGCAATAGACGCAGACACAATAAGGGGCTGGGCAGACCACCTGCGCCAGATTTCCCGCCAACCGTAACGTTGCTCGCTGAGCGCTCCACGATGCTCCGAGAGCCAGACCTACGCGATATGGCAGCACGTTTACGGTGGCACCACTGTCAACAAGCCCGATGGCGTCTACGCGCTGCTCCCTGTAGTGCAGAGTAATCGGCAGTCGCGGCAGACTGTCGAGCTCGTCGAGCGCCCCTTCGGGAACCGTGTACGGAAACTGCCTGGCTGGTGGATCACTCATGGTCTTGTTGTTGGGCCTCCTGCAAAGCGTTCATCAACACACGAGCCGCTCCAAAAGCACCATAAGGCGTCCACAACGGATAAGTCTTATCGTGCTCAAGCGGTGCAACATTGTCCTCTTCGGCAAGCTCAGATTTGAGCATATCTAAGAGCTGCGCTTTCTCACTGCTGGAGAGGGCACGGATGACAGGAATGAGTTCGGTGAGAGACATTATTCCCTCCTTTATCATACAAGGGCAGTAACCGATGGAGCGTAGAAGCACCGCAAGGTTAGCAGCGCTCTGTGCCCCCTTCAAGGGGCGGCCTGGGTTTCCACTTTATAGGGACGTAGGTCCGAAATGTCCGTTACGTCTGTCAGGACCAAAACGAGTTCAGCTCCCAGCGGTGCTTAATCATTAATTGCTCGCCGATCTGGAAACAGGGTCGAGGATCGAGGATGGAAGATCGAGGATCGCCATCCTCCATCTTTTATCTTCGACTAGTGCCTAAAATGCCTCATGCCGGTGAAAATCATCGCTATGCCATGCTCGTTGGCGGCGGCGATGACTTCGTCGTCCTTGATTGAGCCGCCCGGCTGAATGACCGACTTGGCGCCGGCATTGGCCGCTTCGTCCAGGCCGTCGCGGAAGGGATAAAAGGCATCGGACGCCACCGCCGAACCTTTGAGGTCCAAGCCATGTGTAGCGGCGCGCAAAACGGCGATCTTGGTCGCGTCGATGCGGCTCATCTGGCCGGCGCCGACGCCCAGCACCTGATCGGGAGAGGCAAAAACGATGGTATTCGATTTCGCGTGGCGGCAGACGCGCCAAGCGAAGTCGAGAGCTTGATATTCTGCTTCCGTCGGCTTTCTTTCGGTAACTACTTTGCAGGCGCGCACGTCCACTGAACCCGTGTCCCAATCTTGCATCAGCATGCCGCCGCGCACCCGGCGCACATCGTAGCCGCCGCCCTGGGGCTGGCTCATGTCCAATTCCAGCAGCCGGATGTTGAGCAGCCGCTTGGCCGACGAAAGCACGGCCTTAGCTTGCGGCGTGAAGCTTGGCGCTATGACGATTTCGAGAAATATGTCTTTTAACTCTTGCGCCGTTTCTTCATCGATGGGGCGGTTGAAGGCGATGACGCCGCCGAAAATCGAAACCGGATCGCAGGCTTTGGCTTTGCGGAATGAATCGGCGAGGGAGCTTTTCGATAGCGCGACGCCGCAGGGGTTGCTGTGCTTGATGACGACGGTGGCGATATCGGAGAATTCCAACACGGTGCTCAAGGCTGCGTCGGCGTCGAGAATATTATTGAAGGATAATTCCTTGCCCTGGAACTGCCTGGCGCGCGCGATGGATGGGCCGGCGTCGCCCGTGGTAGCGTAGAAGGCAGCGCTCTGGTGTGGGTTTTCACCGTAGCGCATGTCCTGAAGTTTCGTCACTTGAACGTTGACCGTTCCGCCCCAGCGCACGGGCTGCCTGGTTTCGTCTAAAGACGAAAAATAATTTGCAATCGCGCCGTCGTAATGCGCGCTGTGCTGGAACGCCTTGCGAAAAAGTCGAAAGTGCGTGGCGTCCGATAAAGAGCAGCGATTTTCCTTCAATTCGGCAATGATCGCGTCGTAGTCTTTCGGATCAACGACGACGCCGACGTGGCGGTGGTTTTTCGCCGCGGCGCGCACCATGGTCGGTCCGCCGATATCGATATTCTCGACGACTTCATCGAAGGCGGCGCCGCGGGCGACGGTCGCTTCGAACGGATAAAGATTGACGACAACCAGATCGATGGGAGCAATGCCATGCTCCTGCATCTTGGCGACATGCGCCGGATTGTCCCGGAGAGCGAGAATGCCGCCGTGAATCTTCGGGTGCAGCGTTTTGACGCGGCCGTCCATCATTTCGGGAAATCCGGTCAGCTCCGAGACATCCTTGACCGGAATTTTGTTGTCGCGCAGCAGCGACGCCGTGCCGCCCGTGGAAATGATTTCAATGTCCAACTCAGTCAGGGCACGGGAAAACTCGACAATGCCATTTTTATCGGAAACGCTTATGAGGGCTCGTTGAATCCTGCCCACTGCCAGTGATCCTCCTAGGCATTTTGATATATGCGGGGAACGCGCGCGCTGATGGAAGTGAGAATCTCGTACGAGATCGTATTCGCCCAGCCGGCCAGCTCGTCGGCGGTGATTTCCTGATCGTCTTGACGGCCGAGCAGAACAACCTCATCTCCCGGTTGCACGCCTGCTATATCGGTAACATCGACCATAGTCAAATCCATGCACACTCTGCCGGCCACCGGCGCGCGATTGCCTTTGATTAAAACTTCGCCGCAGTTTGACAACAGCCGCTGATAGCCGTCGGCGTAGCCGACGGGCAGCGTCGCGATAGAACTTTCGCGCTGGGTTACGAAGGTCTGCCCGTAACTAATGCTCGTGCCGCCGGGCACTTTCTTGAGTTGCATGATGCGAGTTTTCCATGACAGAACCGATTTCAGCTCGATCTGGCTCATCATCGCCGGCGACGGATAGAGACCGTAGAGCATTATGCCGGGGCGCACCATATCGAAATACGCTTCGGGCAGCGTGATCGTCGCGGCGCTGTTGGCGAGATGCGCAAGCGGCGGCGCGACCCCCTGGGAGCGAAGCCGCGCTACGACGTCTTGAAAGATGCGCAACTGCTTTTGGGTATAATCGCCCTGGACGCTTTCCGCCCGGGAGAAATGGGAGAAGACACCTTCGATCTTGAGCGCTTTGAGCTTTTTCAATGATGGCAACCATGAATCGAACTCGGCCGGCAGGAATCCCAACCTTCCCATGCCGGTGTCGATTTTAATATGAACGTTCAACGCCGCGCCGCGCCCTTGCGCCGCCCCATCGAGAAGTTTCACGGCTTCGAGGTCATGGGCCACCGGCGTCAACCGGTGCTCGATGAATTGCCCCAGTTGTTCCAGATAAACGCCTGTGACCACGAGGATCGGCTGGTCAATCCCAGCTTGGCGCAATTCGATGGCCTCCTCAAGCGTGGCGACGCCGAAGGCATAGCCGCCTTCATCCGCCAGGGTCTTGGCCACCGCCGGCGCGCCATGGCCGTAAGCGTTGGCTTTGACCATAGAGAGGATTTTCACCGCAGGGCCGACCTTAGCCTTGACCTGGCGCAGGTTCCAGCGCAGCGCAGCTAAATCGATGAAACATGCTGTCGGGCGTCCGTTGGGAAAGTTTACCATTACATGTATCTCATCGTGACTTCGGACTAGGAACGAGTTTTGTTCAAGGTTCAAAGTTGTGCAGAGAAAAATTCGCTTTCACGGTCAGAAACTTGAACCCCATCGTCGCAGTTCACCTGATTTGACAGCGTGTCGTCAGCCATTCCTGGAACAGAAATCGTGAGGCTAGGAGACCTTCGCGCCGGCCTGGACGCTTTTTTCCGGAGTCAAAATAATCACGCGGCCTTCGTCGGAGGCGGCAAGCAGCATCCCCTGGCTGTCAAGGCCGCGCAGTTTTGCGGTTTCGAGGTTGGCAACGACTACGATTTGCCTTCCGACCAACTCTTCCGCAGAGTAGTGATTGCGAATGCCAGCGCAAATCTGGCGCGTTTCGCCGCCGAGGTCGATTTGTAGCACCAAGAGCTTGTCGGCATTGGGATGGGGCTCAGCGCTCTTGATGGTGGCGACTCTGAGTTCGATTTTTCTGAAGTCGTCGATGGAAATCATGCAAATTGTCCGTGCTTATGGCGCTTTATTAAAAAATAGCAGAACTCAAGCGCCAAAAAAAGGCAGCGGGCACCTTGGCAGGGTGGAAAGCGATCGATATTAATAGTAATCATTATCATTAAAGGGGAGGAGTTTATAAATGGCAAAGAGTCTGAACGGTACAAAAAGCCACGATAATTTGAAGAATGCCTTCGCCGGCGAGTCTCAGGCGAATCGCCGCTATCTCTACTTTGCGCGGGTCGCGGATATCGAGGGTTATCCAGATATCGGCGGCCTTTTTCGGGATACTTCGGAGGCTGAAACTGGACATGCGTTTGGTCATCTGGACTTTCTCAAAGAAGTCGGTGATCCTTGCACCGGCGTGCCCATCGGTACCACGGAAAAGAATCTCAAGTCGGCGGTCGAAGGCGAGACCTACGAATACACCGAGATGTATCCCGGTTTCGCAAAGACCGCGCGGGCCGAAGGTTTCGCGGAATTGGCCGAATGGTTTGAGACCCTGGCCAAGGCGGAAAAATCCCACGCGGGCCGGTTCTCCAAGGGGATCGACAGGATTGCCGGCAAAGAGCCGGCGGAGGCGGCCAGCTAAGTTTGACTACCCATCTATTGGTCTGGGCTGGGACTCTTCACCAGCCCTGACCGGCAACATCAGGCTGGGGTAATCGAACGCTTCTGGCCAGCATATCAAGGATCCATTCCTTTTTGCCGGAATCCGAAGCCCAGGCGTCGGTCTGATGGTCAGGACAACGCATGAACAAGGTTATTCTCGACGACATCATGGGGCTTCCGGCCTATGAGAAAGTACGCGAGAAATTCCTCGGTCCAATCATTGCGCTCAAGCAAAAGCGGCGTGTGTCGGTGGGCGACAGGGTGTCGTTGGTCTTCGAAAACCGCGACACGGCGATTTTTCAGATCCAGGAGATGCTCAGAGCCGAGAGAATTACAGATCTCGACAGGATTCGCGAAGAGATCGAAATCTACAATAGCCTGATTCCTGAGCCCGGAGAACTGAGTGCTACCCTTTTTCTGGAGATCGAAGATCAGACCCATTTGCGCGATGAACTGCTGAAGTTTTTGGGGATTGATGAAGCGGTCTTTCTCAAGGTCGATGGCCATTCGATCCAGGCCCGTTTTGAAGAAGGGCATAGCAAGGAAGACAAAATCAGCGCCGTGCAATACGTGAAATTTCCCTTTACCGCCGATGAACGCGCGGCTTTCGCGGGCTCGGCGGAAGCGACGCT
>DASWHT010000120.1:0-3539 GCA_036398075.1 Binatia bacterium
TCAAAACTAGGCTTGAGCTCCGCCCGGCCGCTGACTTCCCGGTAAGCATCTCTCACGGCATCGTCTTTGAACAGGTCCTCGACGGCAATCGAACGCTCCAGTCTGCCCCTCTTGACCATCTCTTGAATGATGCGTTCGAGCGCGTCACGCTCTATGCCTCCGTCCATCGGCAGCGCCCAGCTGTCGACCCTATCGGGCGCTGAAGCGATAAAGAGGCGCTGCTCGTCCTCGTTATGCGTGAGCTTTCTTAATCGCGCTTCGAGGTCGTGCAAATATTCGAAGTTATTTACATCTCGCATGAACCAGAATGTCCGGGTGATGGCCCGGAAGTAAGCTCGCAGCTCATCGGCGCGCTGTTCGATGGTTCTTCGCGGCGCCACCGTGACCTTGCCCGGCCGCCGGGGAAACACCTTGTTGGGATCTAGGATGACCGGATAGCCTTCTTTTTCGAGTTCATCGGAGAAGGGCGGCGAGGATGTGATGGCGTTTACTTTTCCAGAGCGGAGCATCTCGACGTGGGCGGGGTTGTTGCGGTAGCCGAACACCGGGTCTTGGACCATTTCCACTTCGGTCGCCGGGTTAACGCCGGCTTCTTTCAAGGCCTCCTCGATGAAAAATTCGACGAGGCCGCCGCCGTCCGCCGAATTCTCCCGGACGCCGATCTTGCCGCCGCGGAGTTTACTCATGTCGGTGATATGTTTGGAGCCGTACCATTTGAGAAACGGCGTGTAGCGCCAGCCGCCGACGATGTAGACATCCGCGCCTTGAACCCTTTGCGTGATGGCCGATTCTGTGTCCACCGCCGTGGCGATGTCCACGCCGTGCTCCTTGATCGCGAGTCCAAGGGTATGGCTTTCCGACGGGCCGGGCAGCAACCCGCCGCGCTCGTATTCGTAACGCGTGAGCCCTTCCTCTTTGAAAAAGCCCTGTTCCTCGGCGACGTAAATGGCGACCCAATGGCCGACGTGGTAGTTCACATTAGCCATGAGAATAGGTTGATCCAAACTGCTCATAGCGAGTCTCCTTTGCCTAACTCTTTGTTTGCGGCGCGGACAAAACTGAAATCGTAGATGCTCTCCGGCGCGACCTCTTTTTCGACCTGAAGGACCTTTCTCTGGAGCGAGATCATTTTTTCTTGGAGACTTCGAGGTATGGCGCCGTCCCGCGAAAAAAGCTTGACGCCGGTCCGGTAGAGTTCCAAGCCGTCACTCTCGGAGGACTTGGTGGCCTTGGCCAGCCTGGCGACCACTTCCTTTTCGTTTGCTTTGAGCCAGTAGAACGTCTTGAGGGCGGCGCGGATGAAACGCCGGACGAAATCCGGCTTTTGCGAGATATTTCTCTCCGTCGCCACCACCCCCGCCGAGACAAATTCGATATGGTCGCCGAAGAAAATCAATTCGTTGAAGCCCTGCCGCCGCGCGATGATCGTTTCAGGATGAGTCAATACGGCCGCGTCAACCGCGCCGCTCAATAGAGCAGCGAGTCTGTTGGGCGGAGGCTCGATGGCCCGCAGGATGACATCGCGCATGGGTTCCATGCCGAATCGGGGCAGCAGCTCGCGAGTCATCTGATCGAGAGCGGCGCCAAAGCTGGAAACGGCCAACTGTTTGCCCTTTAGATCTTGGATGCTTTTCATATTTTTCGTCCCAAGGACAAACCACGACGGACGAGTGTCAAAGGCCATAACGATCTTGAGCGGGGCGCCTCTAAGGATGGCGCCTCCGCCTTGCCCGAGCATCTGGCTATAGTCGAAGCTGCCACCGATCAACCCCTGAATCCCTTGGAGCATCCCGGCCATGATGGGTTGGAGCTCGATACCCTCTTCTCTGTAAAATCCCTTTTCTTTGCCGACATGAAAGACGAAGCTCGTGATGTTGGGTGTTCCCGCCACATGGACCTTGGCTTCGTCCAACGCGAAGGAGACGTGGCCGAGACTTGAGCAAAAGGCCAAAGACAAAAAAATGATCGCCGGGCTTTTTCCGTTCGGCCGAAACTTCATGGAGTCCTCCCTGTGTCGAAGATCATCTCGATTCAGTGCAGGTCGAGCGATTCGAGGGCTTGGCGACAGCGGCCGGCTTAGTCATCAAATTCCTTTACTGCTTAGGCCGACGGCGGTCAAACGGTTTCGCATCACGCCGTTTGTAATTCCCGGTTTCAAGTTAAACCGGGAAACTCGAAAGCAAAAACCAGGAAGTGGAAACGGCGGTTGCACGGTTAGTTTGACCCGGCGCATACGCAGACTGTATAAGAAACAAAAACAACGGGAGCGTGTATGCTATATTTCTTCTTCTTCGTACTCTTGATCTTCAACAGCGCATCGCAGGCGTTTTCCGCCGAAAGTCAGAAACTTGATCGAGTCCGCGTCGGCTATTCATCGATTTCCGGCAGCCGCATCGCGCTTTGGGCCACCAACGACATGGGATTCTTCAAGAAACAGGGGCTTGCGGCGGAAGTTATCGTCACGCCGGGCATTCAGGGAACACAGGCGCTCATCGCCGGCGAGCTTCAGTTCTATCTCGGCGGTGTCGACTCGGCCGCTCTGGCGGCTTCGAGAGGATCTGACCGGGTCGTGATGGCCACCGCAGAGCCGATCGAATACAAGCTTATCACCCAGCCAAACGTCAAAACGATCAAAGAGCTAAAAGGGAAGAAGATCGTCGTCGACCGGGTCGGCGGCACGAGCTACTATATCTCGCTTCAGATCCTTGAAAAGGTCGGCTTGAAGCCCGGCGATGTCGAGCTCGTCCAGGTTGGCGGCGGCGGCAGTCAAAGAGTCGCGGCATTCAAGTCCGGGCTCGTCGCCGGTGTCGTCACATCCCCTGACCGATTCGAACAATTGAAGATTCCTTACTACGTTTTGGCAGACGCCATGGAAATGGGCATCAAAGTCATGGGTAATTCCTATCTCACGACGCGAAGTTTTCGCGATCAAAACAAGGACGTGGTGCTGCGAACCGTGAGGGCGCTGGTGCAGGGGAGGCGTTGGGCCAAGGATCCGAAGAACCGCCACGAGATTTTAAGGATCTACAATCGCTATCTCCCGAGCCCGGACGCTTCCTTCATGGATCATTTGTACCGAAAAAATGTGGAGCCGATCCCGCTTTATCCATATACCCAAACCGACGACCTGCGTATTTTCCTCTCTTACCTGACCGACGCAAATCCAACGCTGCGCAGCTTAAAGCTGGCGGAATTTGTTGACAACAGCTACCTCAAGCGCGTCGAGCAGGAAACGGGTAGCTAGTGCAGCATAAATCTCTTGACCTTGATTGTCATTCTGAGCGAAGCGAAGAATCTCACCTTTTCAAACACATCAGATCCTTCACTTCATTCAGGGTGACATCTGAAGACCTTTTTTCGGCACCTTTAATGTAAAGAAGCGTTAGAGACACCACCCTAGCCCAAGCGCCCGGTCCGGAGATTCTGAAAGCCGCCATTAACTTTTGCTCCTATTCACAGGCTGCCACGTCGCAAGCGTCGCGGCGGTCGACCAGTCTTTGCCGCAGATGTAGTCGGTGAAAGAAGGTCTAAGGTCGCCG
>DASWHT010000121.1:0-2150 GCA_036398075.1 Binatia bacterium
GCTTCTCGTCGCCGGGGGAAAAAATTTCCGTGGCGCCGATGCCGCGCAGAATGTAAATCAACTCTTCGTACAGATGGCATTCGTAATGCATCGCCCCGCCGGCTGGAATCTCGCCGACGTACATACCCGTGAAGCCTTCCATGCCCTTGAGATCGATGTAGGCGCCGCGGCCGCCGGTGCGCTTCCACGGTTTGCGTTCCAATTGCGTCACGTCTTCGACGCCGTAAGCTTGAATCACCGGAATGCCCTCTTCCTGCAAAAACAGCTCGTAGCTCGTCTCTCGTTTCGCCACTGTTAGTGTCCTTTCGTCATCTTTTTCGATTGAAAATACTCGCCGCGGGTCACCGCATCAGCAATCGCGTCGTCTTCGGCGTCCCACATCCCGAGTGGATAACCGTACCAGGGAGTTTTGAGCTTCAACTCGGGCAGCTCTTCTTGCCGCCAAATTTGCAACGCCTGTTCCATGAACTGTTTCTTCGGCAGACCCACCGGGGGGAAGGGTCCCTTCCGCGTCGCGTCGATCAACATCCCCGAACAACCGACGGGTGGCGGGTAAAAACGGTCTTCGGGGCCCGTCATCAAGGAGTGGGCCGAGGGATCCAGCAAGGGTACGCGGCCCGTGATTATTTCCACGTCGCGATGGGGTTGCATGGCGAAACTAAGCGCCCACATCACCATGTCGGGATCTTTGGGGTCGATGTCGTCATCGACGACGATGATCATCTTGCTGGTCGGATCCATTCCCGCGGCGGCATGGAGCGCCTGCTTCGGCTTACTCGCGTGGCTCTTTTTCATCCGGATGACCCACCAGTTCCAGCCGCCACCCATCTCCGGACAGGAGACTTCCAGCACTTCGGGCATGGCGCAGCTGTAACGGAGAAAATTGTAAAGCATCATCTCGCGGCAGGTGCGCGAGATGCCATTGGATTCGCTCGGCGGCAGGCCGACGAGAATCGCCGTGAAGATGGGATCGCGCCGGTGGGTAATCGCGGTGATGTCAATCACCGGTCTAAGGCCGCGCTCGGCCATGAGATAGCCGGGATAATCGCTGAAGGGTTCGCCGCGTTCCTGGCGGTCGACGGACATCAAACCTTCAATGACGATCTCCGCTTCCGCCGGCACTTCGAGGGGAATCGTTTTGCAGCGCACCAAATCAACCGGCCGCTCGCGTATGCCGCCGGCCACCGCCAGCTCGTCGAGCCCGTAGGGAAGATTGGCGGCGGAAACAAAGTTGATATCCGGCAGCGCGCCGAGCACGATCGCCACAGCCAGCGGCTCTTTTCGGCGCGCCGCGCTGGTATGATGGTAGAGCGCCGCGTGGTGCGTGCGCGCAATGCCCGCAATGAGCTTCTCCTCGCCTCTAAAATGGCCGCTGTACATGCCGACGTTGCGGATGCCATCCGCCGGGTCCTTTGTGATAAACGGCGCGGTGACACGAATGCCGCCGCTAAATCCCGGCTCTTCAACCGGCGCGGGCAAGCTCGTGACGCCAAAGGCGCCCAACCGCTCCCCGGTGTAAACCACCTCTTGAACCGGCGCCTCACTCACCATGCGTGGATCGATCGGCTGCGCCAGCGCGCGGCGCCACTTTTCGTAGATCGCCAGGGGCTCGTCACAACCGAGACCCAGCGCCGCAACCGGCCGCGAAGAGCCGTACATGCCGGTGGCGACTCTGATGCCGTGCTTTTTCCCGCGGCTGTCGTATATGTTTTCAAAGAGAAAGACCTTGCGCTCCTCGTCGGGAATGCCGCGGTACTGAAGCCGCATGAGCGGCATCATTTCGGTGTCTTTGTTGACGGGACGCCGCCAGCGATGGAGCTTGCCCCGCTTCTCCAGGCAATCTAAGTAGTCGCGAAAGTCGGCGTAGTAGGTATCAGCCATAAAATCACCCAAATAGGTTACTCAAAGGTTCTGTTTGTAGGCTGCTCAATTGGATCTCAGCGGCGAGGCGCGCCAACAGATTGGAGTGTTGGAGTATTGGGTCTCGAACCAACCCAGCACTCCATTTCTCCACCACTCCAGTCCTTATGAGGCGATTGAGCGCACCCTTCGACAATGCTCAGGGCAATCGGCATATGAGTCTTTTTCGCTAGCTGTTAAGGCAGCGGTTTCTGAGCGACTTAAAGCGCCGAAGCGAAAAGCCCTACAAA
>DASWHT010000122.1:0-1630 GCA_036398075.1 Binatia bacterium
GCAATTTTGAGATTCTACGCCGGCGAGTACGAAGCGAAGTTTTCCCGCAACATAAAGGAAAACGCGGGCGCGTTTAGTTGGAACTCGGAAGTGAAGACTATAGAGGACATCCTAGTCGATTAGAGCCGCAACCGAAGGGAAGAAGAGATTTAACCACAAAGGGCACATAGAAAAGATTGTAGGGTAGGGGCGGACCTGCGTGTCCGCCCTCCGAACTGCCCGGAGCGGGTCTCGGAGGGGAGGATTTAACCGCAAAAAACGCAAAGGGCGCAAAATAAGACGAATCCGAACTTGGCGTGCTTCGCGTCTTTGCGCGAATCATCGCTTTTCCGATTCCGTGATCCCAGAACCAATCATAATTTCAAATATCTTGGCCAAGTATTTACCTGCGCGCTTTGACGAATTCCGCCGCCCGCTCGCCGATCATCATGCTGGTCAGATTGGTGTTGGCGTGCGCCACCGCCGGCATGATCGAGGCGTCACCGACCCAGAGATTTTCAATGCCGTGCACGCGCAAGCGTTGGTCCACCACCGCCGTCCGGTCCGATGCCGGTCCCATCTTGCAGGTGCCGGCGCCGTGAAAATAACTCGTGTAACTGGAGCGCGCGAATTTGCTCCAATCTTCATCGGGACTCGGCGAGAACAGCTCACCGCAGAATTTATCCATCGGCGCGGTTTTCGCCAGTCGCTCGACGAATTTCATCGCCGACAGCATTGCCTGAATGTCCTTTGGGTGTTCCAACATCCGCGGATCGATGACCGGCAAGTCGCTCGCTTCCGCGCTCTGCAACGTGAGCCGCCCCCGGTTGGTCTGCTCCAACAAATGACAAGAAAATGAAATCATATCGCCGAGGCCGGACACAGTGGTGATTTCGCGCAGAATGATGTGAAAGTCGAGGTGCGCGCGCGCCGGGTCGCTTTTGAAATACATCTTGAGGGTCGAGCGGCCGCGCGCTTGGAGCTGTTGGCCGCCGGTCTTCGCTTTAAACGTCATGGTCACCACCGGGTGATCCTGATAGTTTTCCCCGACACCGTCCAGGGAGTGAACGACGGAAATTCCGTGCCGTTCCAATTCGGCCCGCGGGCCGATGCCGGAGAGCATCAGAATCTGCGGCGAATGATAAACACCGGCACTGAGTACGATGCGATCGCCCATGACCGTTTGGTCAGTGCCATCTTTGCGGTACCGCACGCCTTCAGTTCTTTTCCCGTCAAGAATTAGCCCTGCCACCTGCGCGTCGCCGATGATCGTCAAGTTGGGCCGCCGCCGCGCCGGTCCAAGGTAAGCGACCGCCGAGGATTGTCGCTTGCCATCCTTAATGTTGCGCGCGGTCGGCGCAATGCCGTGGGGGTTGGGCTCGTTTTGGTCATCGAATTTGGGAAGGCCGAGCCGCGTCACCGCCTCCAACAAAGCTTGCTCCTGGCCCTCGAGTTGCGTGTCAAAGACGTGTTTGCGCCCGACATAGATCGGACCTGAGTTGCCGTGAATGGGACTATCTGGAAAGTCGTGATCCGATTCCATGCGCTTCAACACCGGCAGGACGTGCTCCCACGACCATTCGGGGTTCCCTTGCGCGGCCCAGGCGTGGAGATCAGCCTTGATCGGCCGCGGGATCGACATCATGTTGAC
>DASWHT010000123.1:0-3322 GCA_036398075.1 Binatia bacterium
GCAATTTTCCCGTGCCCATAATCCGTGCGTAAGGTCGTATCTATCTGAGTAACCTGGCCGTCGAGAAGGCGGTGGGTGCGAGGCGGAGCGAGGGCTCGCACCGGAGCGTACATCGGCAGTACGTGAGGATGCGAGTCCGACCTGACAACGAAGCAAGCGCCCCTTACCGACGGATCAGGGCCGTGCCCGCGGCGCTCGCCTCTACTCTGCCGACGCAGTTTCAATGATCCAGTTCCATCACGTTTCTAAAGCGTACCCGCCCGATTCGGCGGCCCTGACGGACATCACGCTGGCAATCGACCAAGGGCAATTCGTTTTCCTCACCGGTCCCAGCGGCGCGGGTAAAACCACGCTGCTCAGGCTGCTCTTCCGCGACGAAGAGCCCAGCCAAGGGGAGATATCGTTAAACGGCCAGAATATCGGCCGGTTAAACAGCCGGGGAGTCGCCCGGTTGCGCCGCCGGATCGGCTTGGTGTTTCAAGAATTCAAGCTGCTGCCGCGTCTGAGCGCATTGGAAAACGTTGCCCTGGCGGCCGAAGTGATCGGCGTGCCGAGGAAGGAAAGTCATAATCGCGCCTATCGATTGCTCAGCGAGCTGGGCATGCAAAAAAAATCTGGCGCCCGGCCGTTGGCGTTATCAGGCGGCGAGCAACAGCGGGTGGCCATCGCCCGGGCCCTGGTCAACGAGCCATTGCTCGTATTGGCGGACGAGCCCACGGGCAATCTCGATTCTCAGATCGCCGACGAAATCATGCGCCTATTTCTCGACATCCGCGGGCGCGGCACGACACTGATTGTCGCCAGCCATGACCTGGAGCTGATCCAGCGTTACGGCACGCGCATCATTTACCTGCGTGGCGGGCGGCTCGCGGAAGATCTGGAGCGCGTGGTCAAAAAAGGCAGGGGCGCATGAGCTGGTCGCAAATGTCCTTCGTGGTGCGCCGGGCGTCGAGCAATCTGCGCGAGCTTCTCTGGACCCACATGCTCACGTCGGGGACGATGGCGATGACTTTGTTCATTTTTGGCTCCTTCATGATTTTGGAAACCAATCTCCAGAGCTTGCTCAAAGGGTGGGGCGACCAGATTCAGCTCAATGCATATTTAGAGCGCGGGCTCAGCGGCGGTGAAACCGAAAGTTTATTGAATCGCGTGCGCGCGCTTCCTGAAGTTTTGCGCGTGCGCCATATTACCCAGGAACAGGCGTGGCGCGATTTTCGCGCCGCCCTGGGCGCGCAGTCCAATGTGCTCGACGGGTTGCCCCCCGATGTATTGCCGTCTTCACTCGAAATCGCGGTGCAGCCCGCCTTTCGTGACACGCCGCTGGTGGAGCGGCTCGCCGCGCGCCTCAAGCAGGAAAAGGGGATTACCCTCGTCGAATACCCGCGGGATTGGATCGACCGGCTGAGCCTGCTGGTGCTGGCGGTGGAGTGGGTGAAATGGCTTCTAGCCGGAGGGTTGTTCGTCATTACTTTCTTCATCGTCGGCAGCACGGTGAAGCTGGCGATACTCGCCCGCCGAGACGAAATCGAAATCATGCAACTGGTGGGATCGTCACGGACGATGATCCAGGCGCCCTTCGTGCTGGAAGGCATGGTTCAGGGGCTTGTTGGCGGCGCGCTGGCGGTTTTTGGGCTGTGGGGCGCTTTCGAGTTGGCGCGGCAAGAATTTTCCCTTTCCAGAGGGGTGTGGGGCGCGCCGAACCAGTGGCAATTTCTCGATATCAACGGCATGGCGCTCATCTTGCTGCTTGGATGGTTTTTAGGCTCCGCCGGCAGCCTGTTCTCGCTTCGGAGAGTCATTAGAACATGGCGAGCTTTAAAAAGTGCCACCCATCCTTAAAACCGGTGCGGATCTCTTCCCTCGCCCTCGAGATTGTGTCGCAATCCGCGAAAGCGCGCTGATGTCATGGTGAGCGGAGCGAAGCATCTCGCATTTTCAAGGGGTTACGAAGACGAGATTCTTCGACGGAGTTTATCCTGAGCGTGTCGAAGGGCCTCAGAATGACATTACGACACAGTCTCCTCTGGGAGAGGGTCGGGGTGAGGGCTGTGCTGGTAGCATCACTCCTTCTGACTTCCGCCCCGGTCCTCCACGCCGCCAGCGTCGAGAAGGATTTGGAGGGAATCAAAAAGAAGATCGAAAAAGAGAAGCAAGGAATTTCCCAGGCGCGCAAGCAGGAAGGCTCTCTCCTGCAATCTCTGGAAAGAATCGAGAGCGAGCTCGGGCGCAAAACCGGCGAACTGAAAGAAGCGAATAGCAAGCTCAAATCGATTGCCGCCGAGTTACAGGAAAAGGAGGCCAAGGCCGCGGCCATCGAGTCGTCGGTCCAGAAACGGCGCGAGCTGTTCAGAGAACGCGCCGTGGCGCTTTACCGCTGGCATCGAAGCGGCAGTCCGCTCATGATTTTCAGCGGCGACGTTCCCCTCGGTGTCTATCTACAACGCAAGCGTTATTTGGAAACTGCCCTTTTTTACGACCGCGATCTGGTCACGCAGCTCAGCGAGGAGGCGAAAGTCCAAGAACAGCTGAGAGAAGAGCTGGCGCAGAAAAAAGACGAGCTGGACGGCCAGAGAAAGAATATCGCCGGCGCCCGCGAGTCGATACGCAGGGAAGGGGACAAGAAAAAGGAGTTGCTAGCCAGTGTACGGCAAGAAAAGGAGACGCGTACGCGCGCGCTAAAAGAACTGGAGCAGGCGGCCCTCAGGCTGCAGCGGATGATCGATGAGCTGTCGCGGCGAGCCGTGCGCAAGCCGCCGGCCACGCCGCCGGGGATCGGCCTCGGCGCGCTCTACGGCAAGCTTGACTGGCCGGTGAAAGGCGAGTTGTTGAGCGGCTTCGGCAAGACCCGGCACCGCGAGTACGCCGCTGAGGTCTTCCGCAACGGCATCGACATCAGGGCGTCCCTGGGCCAGGACATCAAGGCCGTGGAAAAAGGCACGGTGGCCTTCGCCGACCGATTTTCCGGTTACGGCAAGATGATCATTGTCGATCACGGCGAGCGCTATTACACCGTTTATGCGCATCTCTCCGAGATACTCAAAAAAAACGGTGACAGCGTTAAACGGGGCGAGACCCTCGGATTAGCCGGCGACAGCGACTCGCTTGCCGGAGCCAAACTGTATTTCGAGCTGCGCAAGGACGGTCATTCCGTCGACCCGTTGCCTTGGTTCAAAAAATAGGCAATAGGCAACAGGCATTAGGCCATAGAGTTGAAAACGGAAAGTGGAAGTCAGCGCAATTTGTAATTACTCTAGTTGAAAGTTTTCGAGGCTTGCGCAAATTTTCTCGGCGTTCTGCCCCCTCGAACACAGGACATTACTCG